>CAZRCR010000301.1:0-3998 GCA_964598615.1 uncultured Anaerolinea sp. | reverse complement strand
ACATCCACCGAGCGCAGCACTGACCGGCAGCATTCGGTCACTTTTTTGAGAACGAGATTCCCGACGGAATGGCTATAGGTGTTGTTGAATTGCCGGAAATCGTCCACATCGAAAAATAAGACCGAGAGCGGACGCTGGAAACGACGGGCGCGTTCGATTTCACGTGCCCCGATCTCTTGCAGGCCGCGATAGTTATAGATGCCGGTCAACTCGTCCACAATCGCCATGCGCTGAACTT
The DNA here is from genome assembly GCA_964598615.1 of uncultured Anaerolinea sp. Lineage (GTDB taxonomy): Bacteria > Chloroflexota > Anaerolineae > Anaerolineales > Villigracilaceae > UBA877. The sequence goes on along the minus strand of CAZRCR010000301.1, from coordinate 3,760 downwards.
CAGCGTATAATCGTGCGTTTTCGATGGCAATGGCAGCCTGTACGGCAATTCGTTCTAGAATACGGATGGTATCCTGGGAATACGCGTCGGGATGGTAACTCTGGATGGATAACACACCGATCACCCGGTCACGCAGCAAGAGCGGGATGCCAAGGTAGGAACGGGCCGGACGGTTAAGTCCGCCGTTCAGAGGCTGGAGCGGACGAGTTTCTGGCTTCAGGTTGTCTTTCAGGTACATGGTGCGGCGTTCGGAAATAACGGTTCCCATCAGGCCGGGGCGGTCGCGGATATCACGGGACGGCCCGGATTGATAGTGACCGCGTTCATAATAAATCGGGATTTGGACAAGAGAATTGACTGGGTCGTAAAGCGCGACATAAAAAATATCACAGGGGGCCACCTGGCAGCACTGTTCGTGCAGGGTTTTGATAACCTGTTCCATTTCCAACCCGGAGGTGATTGCCAGGCTGATATGGTTGATGATTTTGAGTTCCTCATTCCGGTTTGCCAGGGCATCCTCGGTGATACGACGGTTCGTATTGTCACGCAGTACGACCAGCATACCGGCGTTTTTATTGTTATGGTCCAGGATGGGGGAAATGGAGATGTCAAGGTAATGGCGGGTATTGCCAAATCCGATCTCGATTTCGTGACTGTTGTTCGGTTTTTCGGATGTAGTTTTCAGTACAAGGTTCCAGGGTGGTCTGCTAATGTCGATTGCACGCCCAATGCTGCTTTTGTGTTTTAGCCCCAACAAATTCTCAGCAGCCGGGTTGATATCCAGAATGCGGTTATTCCCATCCAATACAAGTATGCCATCGGTGATATTTTCGATGAGCATATAGCGGGCAATTGGCACCACATCCAGGATCTGGTAACGCAGCATCCCATATGTCAGAAGAATGCCCGTCAGGGTCATGGCGATCGGCATCAGGTCCAGCCCGGGCGGGCTGATTTGTGTCAGGTAGAGGATACTGCCTGCCCATGGCAGGATGGATGCCATGGTGATGAAGAATAACTGGTTGCGGTATATTCCGGGAAATTGCACTACTGCCCGGATCAAGGCCACCGTTCCAGTGAGGACCAGCAAATGGGAATATCCGGCATACAGCCAGAACCAGGGACCGTGTCCATAAATGAGCATGTTCCCTGGTGCTGGTGTGAAAGAGCTCCAGACCAGATGATGCAATTCATTTGTAAAGACCAGTATGAGTGTTATTCCCGGAATGATCCATAGAATGACGCGCCAGATACGGGTCAGCCATTTGTCTTGCCTGGTATATTCCAGGGCGAACAAGAGGAAGAAAATGGGGAGTCCCACCAAACCGATGTATTCGAATTTTGCGATGAACACTTTCGAAGTTTCCCCCACTGCCAGGAATTCAGCTGCATAGCAAAAGGTCATTTGTGCGGTCGACAGCATGGCCAGGATGAGAGACAGGCTGCCCGGGGATTTCAGACGCCGTGCCGCGATCAGCGCGGTTACGAGGCAGCTGATGCCGCTGAAGATCATGAGAAGGCTGTAGGGGGTATATTGCCAGGTCATTCTTGCTCCCACTTTCAGTATAGCATACATGTTTGTGTCGATAATCATTACAATTTCAAGATGATGACTGACCTTATGGCAGAGGATGGAAGACACGTTGCGGATTGCCTTTGCCTGTGTTACAAAAGAAGGGACTATACCGAATCGGAGGATTTATGTTCCAAACTTTCGAACAAGCCCAAAAATACGTCCGCGACTATGGCGTGGAAATGGTGGACTTGAAATTCTGCGACCTGTGGGGTCGCTGGCATCACCTGACCATTCCTGCCAGCCAGTTCGAACCGGACTTGATGGACAAAGGCATCGGTTTCGACGGTTCAGCCGTGGGTTTGAAATCCGTTAAAGCCGGGGATATGGTGCTCGTTCCGGACCTCGGGACCGGGTTCATGGACCCGTTCTGGGACACGCCCACCCTGTCCTTTATTTGCACCACGCTGGAAGCGGATACGCATGCCATCTTTGAGAACGACCCGCGCAACATTGCCATCCGCTCTGAGGAATATCTCAAAACCACTGGCATTGCTGACGAGAGCCGCTGGGGGCCGGAGTTCGAGTTTTACATTTTCGATGAAGTGGCCTATGAATATGGCATCAACCGTGCCTATTACGAAATTTCCAGCGCCGAAGCGGACTGGAACAGCGCCCAGGGCGGGCACGGTCACTACATCCCGGCGCACGGTGGCTACCATGCCATCCCGCCCAAGGATGCGCTCTACAAGCTGCGTGCCCTGATCTCGTCCAATTTGGAGAAAATGGGCGTGCCGGTGAAATACCACCACCACGAGGTGGGCGGACCCGGCCAATGCGAGATCGAGACCCCGATGATGGGTTTGCTCCAATCTGGCGACGCGACCATGATCATCAAGTACGTCACTAAGATGACCGCCCATGCCCAGGGACAAACGGCCACCTTCATGCCCAAACCGCTCTATGGGGAAGCTGGCAGCGGGATGCACTTCCACCAGCACTTGTTCAAGAAAAAGAAGAATGTTTTCTATGATGCCAGTGGGTATGGCTGTCTCTCGCAGGAAGGACTGTACTATATCGGCGGGTTGCTGGCTCACGGTCCGGCCCTGCTTGCCATCACCAATCCCAGCACCAATTCCTACCGCCGCCTTGTTCCCGGTTACGAGGCCCCGGTCAATGCCTTCTTCTCGCTGGGCAACCGCAGTGCGGCGGTGCGCATTCCCAAGTATGCCAACCAGCCCGATTCAGCCCGCATGGAGTTCCGCCCGCCCGATGCCACCGGCAACGTATACCTGATGCTGGCAGCCATGCTCATGGCGGGCATCGATGGCATCAAGAACAAGATCGACCCAACTGCCAATGGCTTCGGTCCCATTGACCAGAACATCTTTGCCTGGAGCGACGAGCAGCGCGCCTCCATCAAGGCCCTGCCCTCTTCGCTCAACGAAGCTCTGCGCGCTCTGGAAGCCGACCATGATTTCCTGACGGCCGGCGGTGTGTTCACCGAGGAAATGCTCAGGCAGTGGATCGACTATAAGCGCAACAATGAGTATTTCGCCGTGCGCAATCGTCCTCATCCCTACGAGATGAGCCTCTACTTCGACGTATAATTTACCTGTGAAAACTGCCACCCGCCTTGCCATTTGCCTTTTGCTTTTCCTGGCCGCTTGCGGTTCCGCCCCGGACCTCGAGCCGGGTTCGCCGCTGACCCTGGCTTCCTTCACCCAGAGCGAAGTGGATGTGACCATCACTCTCGAGCAGGATGAAAGCGGACAGGTTTATCTGGCGGCAACGTTCGTGCCGGAAGAGGGGGAGCATCTTTATAGCAAAGATATCCCCGTCACTGGCGTGGACGGTCTCGGACGCCCGACTTTGCTCGAACTCGTCCCCGGCTCAGGGCTGACCGCTGCAGGAGAGTTGACCGAATCGGTATCCGCACTCGAATTGGAAGGGGCGCCCGGATTACTGGTCTATCCTGAAGGTCCGGTTACACTGCGGTTGGCGGTGGAACTGCCGGATGGGGATGGGTGGTTCGATGAACAGGTTTCGGTCACGTATATGGCCTGTGCCGATGGGTCCTGCTGCCCGCCCGTGGTGGGCAAACTCGTCGATGTGCGCGTCCCTGGCAACGAGGAGATAGGTCGATGAAAAAAGTTCTGATCCTGCTCATCTCTATGTTTTTACTGGCTTGTACCTGTGCTGTCCCATCCATTGTGGCAACACCGACCTCGCAGATCGTATTCATTC
>CAZRCR010000300.1:0-4000 GCA_964598615.1 uncultured Anaerolinea sp. | reverse complement strand
TCATTGGAGACCGAATGGCAACACACAGGGGCATACGCCAGGCTCGCTACCCAAATTTGACGCATACTCAAATGAGGAGAAAATGACCATGCAATACCCCCCTGAACCCTTCCGTATCAAAATGGTGGAACCCATCCGCCTGCCCAACCCCGAGGAGCGCCGTAAGGCCATCGAAGCTGCAGGCTATAACGTCTTCGCCCTCAAGGCCGAGGATATCTTTATCGACTTATTGACCGACTCCGGCACCGGGGCGATGAGCCAGCACCAGTGGGCCGCCATCATGGAAGGCGACGAGTCCTATGCCGGGGCGCGCTCCTACCAACGCCTGGAGCAGGCCGTTAAAGATATTTTTGGTTTCAAATTCTTCGTCCCCACCCACCAGGGCCGCGCCGCCGAGAACATCCTGTCGGCCTGCACGGTCAAGCCCGGTCAGTCCGTGCCGAGCAACATGCACTTCGACACCACCGACGCCAACATCCGCGCCCGCGGTGGGCGCCCGGCCAACCTGGTCATCGACGAAGCCGGCGACCCGTCCAGCCAGCTCCCGTTCAAGGGCAACATGGACATCGCCAAACTCAGGGCTTTCATCGAAAAGACGGGCCGCGAGAACATCCCCTTCGGCATGATGACCGTCACCAACAACGCCGGGGGCGGGCAGCCGGTCTCGATGGAGAACCTGCGCGCGGTCGCCGCCACCTATCATTCCTACGGCATCCCGTTCTTCATCGACGCCGCCCGCTACGCCGAAAACTGCTACTTCATCAAGCTGCGCGAACCGGGCTATGCCGACAAATCCATGCTCGAGATCGCCCGCGAGATGTTCAGTCTCGCCGACGGCATGACCATGTCCGCCAAAAAGGATGCCATCGTCAACATCGGCGGGCTGTTGTGCGTCAACGACGAGGGCCTGTACCGCAACATCTGCAACGAACTGATTCTGCGCGAAGGCTTCTACACCTACGGCGGACTGGCCGGCCGCGACCTGGACGCCATGGCCGTGGGTCTCTACGAAGGCCTGGACGAAGCCTATCTGGCCTACCGCCTGAACCAGACCGCCTACCTGGCCGCCCGCATCCGGGAAGCCGGGTTCCCCATCGTTGAGCCGCCCGGCGGCCACGCCGTCTACGTGGACGCGCACGCCGTCCTGCCGCACATCCCGCATGGCGAATTCCCCGGTCAGGCGCTGGCGGTGGAACTCTACCTGGAAGGCGGCATCCGTGGCTGCGAGATCGGCTCGGTCATGTTCGCCCACCCGGACCCGGAAACAGGCGCGATGGTCTACCCCAAGCTGGAACTCGTCCGCCTGGCGATTCCCCGCCGGGTCTACACCCAGAGCCACATGGACTACATCGGTGATACGTTCGCCAGGATCAAGGCCCGCGCCGGGTCCCTGCGCGGCTACAAGTTCACCTACGCCCCTGAACTGCTGCGGCATTTCACGGCGAAATTCCAACACCTGTAGGGGCCGCGTCTGCGTGTGCACACGGGCGGACACCCAGGTCCGCCCCTACAAAAACGAACGGAGAAATCATGATTCCAAACCAATGGTACGCAATTCTTGAATCCAACGAGATCAAAAAAGGCAAGATCATCGGCGTGACACGCATGGGCGAAAAGCTGGTCGTCTGGCGCAACGCCAAAGGCGAACTCTCGGTCATGGCGGACAAATGTCCGCACCGGGGCGTGGCCCTCAGCGTGGGCAAACTGACCGGTGACTGCATCCAGTGTCCATTCCACGGCTTCGAATTCGATACCACCGGCGCCTGTAAACTGGTCCCGGCTAACGGACGGGATGCCGAACCGCCCAGGGCTTTACACGTGCGCAGTTACCCGGTCCGCGAAGAGCATAATTTCGTTTATATCTGGTGGGGTGAGCCGCGCGAGTCCTATCCGCCCGTGCCGTGGTTCGAGTCAGTGTCCGATAAAATGGTTTATTCCACACTGAAAGACCATTGGGCCAACCACTACTCCCGCGCCATCGAGAACCAGTTGGATGTGGTACACCTGCCCTTCATCCACGCCACCACCATTGGGCGCGGCAACAAGACCGTGGTCAACGGGCCGGTCACCAAGGAAGAGAGCCACTGGCCGGGCGACCACCTCATCAACCTGTGGGTTTACAATGATGTGGATACAGGACAGAAGCCGAAACGGGCCTCCGAACTACCCGAACCCACCCGCCGCCCGTTCCTACAATTCCGCTACGGCAATCTGTGGCATAACTGGATCGCCGACAACATGCGCATCGTGCTGGCCTTTGCACCCATCGACAACGAGAACACATTGATGTACATCCGCTTCTATCACACCGTACGCATCCCGGTGCTGCGCCAGTTGATGGGCTGGATCGGGATGCTCATGAACCTGGTGATCGAGCGACAGGACCGGCGTGTGGTCGTCACCCAGCGCCCGCACCGCCCCGACTTGGGCATCGGCGAAATTCTGATCCCGGGCGATAGCCCCATCGTGATGTACCGCAAGATTAGAAGAGATTTGATTGAAGGAAAAGAATAATATTGGAAGGCAGAATTTAGTCTGCACAACTCCGGCGGGCGGAAGTCCGCACCTTATTTACAGGAAAAATACTACACGTGACCACCAAACCTCTCTCCATCCCCACCCAGATCGACCTTGACCGGTTCATTTCCGTCCACGCCCATGACATGCGCACGCCCTTCAACCACGTAACCGGTTTCAGCAAGATGCTGATCAACACCGTGGGCGACGCCCCGCTCGATGCCATGCAGAAGGATGACCTGAACACGGTCTACCGCAGCGGGATGCGCGCCCTGTCCATCGTCAACGGCCTGATCGACATCGCCCGCCTGGGCCGCGGCGAAAAGGATATTGCCCTGAACGATGTCGAGATCCAGTCCTTGCTGGATCGCGCCATCGCCCAGTGGAAAAAATTCCACCCCGGGAGCGAGACCGTGATCCAGTCGCGCAATCTGGCAACCTCCACCACGCTGAAAGCGGACGAGCAATTCTTTCAGCAAGTGGTGACCGGTTTCATCGCTTACGTCGAGATGTTCTGTGAGAGCAAGGCCACGGTCAACGTGACGGTGGAGGAAGAACCGAAGAAGTTCCTGTTCACCTTTGCCAGTTCCGGGTTGAAGGCGCGCATGGTCTCGGAACTGGATGCCGAGATGCTGGGCTACGTCAACCGGGCCTTCGTGGAACTGCACGAGGGCAAGATCGAACAGGCGGAGGAGACCGACGCTGGAGCCACGCTGGTCATTGCGATGCCCAAGAAATAGACCGGCAACGAAACGACGCTCGTTGCATGAGAATCATCAGGGCGACCCATTCGGGTCGCCCTGGATCTTTAAGCCGTTTCTTCTTCAGCCTTGCGCATGGCCTGGAAGGCAGTGATCGCCACTTCCAGCATTTTCTCGTCCGGCTCACGCGTGGTGAGCCGCTGGAGCGCCAGGTTGGGTTTGATGAGCGCCTGCACGAAGCGCGAGTTGATGTGGTTCGCCGTCCAGCGAATGTACTCGTACGCCAGCCCGGCAATGACCGGGATGAGCAGCACCCGGCTGGCCAGCCGCCAGGCCAGCGGCAGCGGCCCGAGCAGGGTGAAAACCAGCAGCGAGAGCACCATCAGGGTCAGCAGGAAAGCCGTCCCGCAGCGCGTGTGGGCGATGGGGAACTTTGCCACGCTGGCCGGATTCAGGTCCGCGCCCGCTTCGTAGGCATTGATCGTTTTGTGTTCCGCACCATGGTACGAAAAAACGCGGGCGATGTCAGGCATGAAGCCGATCCCCCACATGTAAGCCAGCAGGAACAGCAGGCGGATGACACCTTCGAGCAGGTTGCTCCACCAGGAATTCCAGTGCAGGAAATGTTCGCTTAACCAGCCCACACCCGCCGGAGCCAGGAAAAAGATGCCAATGGCCACCAGGAAGGTGAAGAAAAGCGTCAGGTAAAGCGTAGGACCTTCGATCTTTTCCTCTTCGCCCGTTTGCACATTGGCCGAGGTGGTCAGGGCGCGCAAGCCGAG
>CAZRCR010000299.1:0-4013 GCA_964598615.1 uncultured Anaerolinea sp. | reverse complement strand
CTGCCTGTAGTTGTACTCCATCAGGTCAAGTTCAGTGAGGATACCGTTACGCTCTGCCCACTCACTCAGGCCCAGCGAGGCGATACGCTCACGGAATGCCTTGTCCGCAGCCTCATCTGCTGCGATGGATGCGTCCACGTCATAGGCGAGCATAGAGAACATGCTGACCCACTGCTCAGCGGTGTAGGTATTGCCATAGACCCAGCGAGCCTTGATGCCGTGGGCATCCTTGTAGTGTTCGCAGTAGGAGTTGTAGAGGTCGGCGGTGTCGCCCGTGTTGACAGCGTTGGTGATGGTGGCGATGAGTTCTTCGGTGATGGAAGGATGCAGGTTCATGGTCATCGCCTTGCGTAGTTGGTATGTGTGTATAATACAAAAGGGGCTGACAAATGTCAACCCCTTTGTGTATTATCGTGTCAGTCCGAGGGCGTCGAGGTCGTCATCGGTGAGCTTGGCGATGGCTCGTTTCTTTCGCTCTTCGACGGTGTTGCCGAAGAATTCTTCCACGCTGCCGTAGATGTGGATGGTGTCATCGCGAACAGCGTACTTCAAGTCTCGTTCGGACTGGACACCCATGACGCAGTAGCGGGAGTAACGGCGGTCACGGACGGTGGCTTCGGCGATGTGACGTTCGCGGAAGTAGCCTTTGACGATGGTAGCGCCCCGGCCTTCGGTGAGGTCGGTGTTACTCGTCACCGCGAAGAGGTTGATGAGTTCCATGTGGTTCCTTATCGGGCGTAAGCGAGTTGGCGAAGCATGTGGTTATTCACCATGCCTTCGACGCATTCATTGAGGGAGCGGGCGTCACGATGGATGATAGCGTAATCGTTCCCGGCGTCTTTGTATTCCTTGCTAAACTCAGTAGCGACTTCCGCCACCAGCTTTGCCACGTCGAATGTGCCATACCAGCGCATACCGGTCCGCAGATGTTCCTTGAATTCGTCTTTGGTCATGTATGGTATGTCCTAAGTGAGTATGAGTGTAGTATAGTACGATGACTTTACTTTGTCAATTAGGAATAATCCCATCATCAACGAGCTTACGGAGTTCTTCCGCTTTCGTCATGAAGGTTCGGGCGGTGGTGGTATAGCCATTGTCCTTGAGGGCGCTGGCACTGTTTTCCAGTTCATCCGCAATGGCTTCGGCATCCCATGCATTGACCATGAACGGTTCACGGCAGGAGGTCTTGGAATGCGCCCAGATGCGGTCCATCAAATCCTCATACTTGCGGCCATTGACTTCGGAGCCATCCCAATCGGCGACAACGCCATCGAGCTTGGTATTGAGTTCGGAAGTAATGCTCTTGCTGAGAATGATGGGATACATATGCATCACCTGTTTTGAATGTGAGTGCATAATGACACAAGGGATTGAAGTTGTCAACCCCTTTTGTCAGATTTTCATATTTGCGAAGCGGCTGAAATTATTGCGAATCTTATGCAACGTTTCCACCGCTTTATGATGCGTACTCATGCGCAGCAGATACACAAGGTAATCCATGCTCATCAGCAGATTGAGCAATGTTTCTGCCCTAATGCTGCTAACGATTTCATAGATTTTGGAATCACAATCCAAATGACTTTCCACGAGTGCCAGTAAATCGGCATCAGTCGGCTTGGGCTTCATGAATAGTTCCTAGTGGCGTGGTATGTGTGTATAATACAAAAGGGGTTGACATTGGTCAACCCCTTTTGCGTATTGATTACTTCTCCTGTTCGGAAAGTACCAGCACCACATAGAGCATGGAACCTGCAATCTCGCCGCCTTCTTTGAGCAATGCTAGCGGCATGGAGGTATATTCCGGTCCGTCGGAACCGTAGCGAACTACGGCAGTAACGCCACGGCACGTGTAGAGGTCAACGAACTGTCCAGACGAATCCTTGACGGTGCCATGATATTCACAGCAGTTGCAATCATGGGTATGAAGAGGATTCGGTGCCATGTCGGTGTTCCTGTGTGAGTTGGTATGCGTTTATTATAGAGAACTAACTTGAGTTGTCAAGTATTTTATTACTTGGACCACCCAAAGCGTTCGGTGGTATTCTGTGCTTCCTTTGCCCATGCGGCCAAGTAGTTCACAAAATCCAATTCACTCCATGCGTGAACGTCGGTGTCAGATTTGGTCACGTCGTCATTTGTTACGATGGCCCGGACCTTGGTAGCGGACCAATCCACAGAAATAACGCGCTTACGATGACCGACGATTACCACTCCGTATTCCGTGATGACAAGCCACCACGGCGGAATGTGGGTACACCCAGAGGGCCAGTATTGATTGACCGCTTCATGGATGCTATGAACCTTGACACCGGCAATCTTGAACGCAGCTTCTACTGTGCTGCGTTCAATGTGAGGTAGTTTGTTGTTCACAGTTCCACCACATCCAACACCCACGGGCGCTCATCGGCGGGCAGGGCGTTGATGGCATCTTCCTTGGAATTGGCGGTGACGTTGTGCTGACCGCCCGCGACGATGATGAGGTAATTCTTCATGGTCATTTCCTGCTGTTGGTTGGAGTGTTTATTATAACACGTTGTGAGGTATTGTCAACTACCCTCACAACGTGTTCTTGGTATACTTACTTCGGAAACAGGATGGCGTTCAACTCTTTGGTGTTGTTGGCATAGCCGACAATTTCATATCCACGCTTGATATTGTATCGCCGATTGCGGATAAAGAATCCGTTATGACGAGAACCAATGCTGCGGATAACGACGTACTGAGCGGTACGATTGGTCAATGCGGCAATGGACATAAGTGATTCCTTGTTACAGCACTTCGGCGGGGAGGGGCATGTCATGCACAACGGTAAAAAAGCGCACTTCCCATTCGCCAGATTCCACGGTGTTAGCGAAATGCTTATCATTAGCGAAAGGCTTCCACCGGTTGTCGGTGCCACGATAAGCCCAGAAACCGAAATCGGTTTGATGGTGGTTGTGCTGATGGGCGAGATTATCGAAACGCATATAAATGTTCCCGTGGTTAGTGTGTGTACTATACTGCAACAAATATGATTTGTCAACACCTTTTTCAAAATTAATTAGCTTGACATGCTTATAATTTAGGTGTAAAATGGATGGCAGGCCGGGACTACAACGCGCGAACAAAAGAAAAGAGCCTTTCGGCTCCTTTCTTGTTATACTGTCTCGATGTACCAGCCCGTTAGAATCGAGTGGCCCAATCAATTACTTCCTGCATCACTCGGTGTCGAGTTGAGAAATACCCAGTCGTCTGCCGAAACTCGGCACGGTACCCCGACGCATCTTTGATGATGTGGAATTGTCCATTGGGGACGGTGTAGATTTCCGTTTCATCATCATGACCGTAAATTTCTACGTCATTCAGACTCCCACCATGCATGTAGATTTCAACCGCATCCTTAGCTTCCTTAAGCCCCAAACCGGGATGGATGGCGCGCAGTGCCTTGATGGATTTTACCAGCTGGCGACCGTCAGCATATTGCTTCCACGGACGATTCGGCGAATCATTCCTGATGGAATCAGCAACCTTTTGGGAAATACGAATGCTCATGGTTCTATCCTTGATTAATATTGGATGATTATAACGGATTGGCTTTAAAATGTCAATCCGTCAAATCAAAATATTTCGACGTGTCGATGGTGTGCGTTTTCTTGTCGGCGTACACTGCATTGCGCAGGCCGAAATAGTAGTTGTGGAACTTCTCGTTTTGTTCATCGGTCATGCTATCGGTATACTTGTTCCAATACCAGTTGACCAACAGACAGGTGAAGGCAGCGGAGACGGTCAGGCGGTCGGCCGTCACGTCGTTGTAGGCTGCGCTCATGGTCAGTTCATCGCCATCGCAGGGCAGCAGCAGGATGGTGAGGCCGTCGATGGTCGTGGTGTCCCACTGACCGCCAGCGAAGCCGCGTACCTTGTTGCGGGCGATGCCCTGAGCGTACTGGTCCAGCAGTAATCCCTGCACCGGGTTCAGGTCGAATTGTTCGATGAACTTGATATCCATGACTGTCTCACTTCGTTGATGTGTGGTT
>CAZRCR010000298.1:0-4016 GCA_964598615.1 uncultured Anaerolinea sp. | reverse complement strand
GCGTGCGTCAGATTCTGCCAACTGTAAAACCCGCGCTTCGCGCTCATCGGGCGGGAGTGTGCCTGTCACCGCGGCCACTTCCACCCCTTTGAGCTCTTTGCGCAATTCTTCGGCAACATATTCTGCAGTGGGGATAAACCGGCAAAAAAGGATGGGGCGATACCCTTCGGCAAGGAAATCCTTCACCACCTTGACGATCTGCTTCAGTTTCTCATCCTTTTCCCCTGCCAGAGCATCTGCCATGCGCGCCATATCCAGCAAACGGCGATGATTGGTCTGGTCATCTTCCCCTAGATCGCTGCCGGGGGAAACGTCGATCCCTTCAGCGCTTTCATCTTCCGTCAAATCGAGAATGGTGCGTCGTCCGATCTCATCCGCTTCTTCAGGCGTCTCTGCCTCGATAGTTGCCGCCCGATTGCGCAAGGTTGCCGCGGCTGCCATCGGGCTGGAGGCCAGAGAACGCAGCAGCGCCAGGGCATACCACCACTTCACGCGTTGACGGAACATTCCTTCTCCGGTATCTTTCACCGTCTCCCGAGCGTACTCCAGAACTCGCTCGAACAGTTTCTTATACTCAGGGGAAAGTTTGTAGGTTGATTCCCCTTCCAGGCGGTCAGGAAAAGGTGTATCCGCGTCCATGTAATGGCGGATGTCTGCCCGCCGCCGCTGCACAAAGTGCGCCGCCAACCGCCTTCTTTCACGCTCATTGTCGGTACCGCTTAAGTCATCGGGCAGGTTTTCGAAATCATCATCCAGGATGGTCAACAACGAACTGAAGGCTTCTTCTTTGCCGCTATGCGGAGTGGCTGTCACTAACACCATGTGGCGCTTCGGATTCTCTGCCAATCCAGCGACCAGTTTATGCCGCTGGTGACGTCCGCGCTGCTCTGCGCCAAAAGCACAAGTATGGGCCTCGTCCACGATCACCAATTCCGGGCAGGTGCGCAAGAACTCATCGCGTCGCCGGTCAGTTTTGATGAAATCCATTGAGACGATCACAAACGGGTGAATGTCGAACAGTGATTGGCCGAGACCGGTGCCGCGTTCCAGACGTGAGGCCGTGCTCGGCAAAACCAACTCTGCATCAATATGGAATTTATCGCGCAATTCCGCCCGCCACTGTTCTGCCAATTGGGGCGGACACAACACAGCCAGCCTGTCCACTTCGCCGCGGTCAAGCAATTCCCGGGCGATCAATCCAGCTTCGATGGTCTTGCCGATACCCACATCATCCGCGATCAGGATCCGTACCGGATCGAGCTTAAGCGCCATCAGCAAAGGCACCAATTGATAAGGGCGTGGCTCAAAGGCCAGGCGGGCAAAACAACGAAAGGGTCCCGCAGACGAGCGCAGTCCCAAACGCACTGCATCCCGTAACAGGCGCGCCGAACGGAAATCCCCCACCTTCGTTGGATCAGGAAAATCAAAGCGGGCTGGTTCCACCTTTTCCAGCGGGAGGTAAATGCCGGCGATCTCATCGTCCGTTCCACCCAGTGGACGAACCATCAACAACTCATCGTTCGAATCGGGCAGCACCACCCATTCTCGACCGCGAGCCTTCACCAGGGAGCCGACAGAAAATGTCATTACCTTCTCCATATCGTCATTTGTTTCTTCAAACCCAAGATTATTCCTGACCTGTAACAATCTGATCTTCTACAAATAATGTTAGTGCAATGGTTATTGCCCCTTGTTGGCTTGTAGCCGGCTCCTCACGAACCCTCATTCTGAACAAATCTTGAACCTGTCTCCAGAGTCCCGCTTTGGATTCAGCGGCTTGTTTATTTTCCAACAACTCCAACGCCAATACGGCGTATGCCGCGTTATTCCCATATTCCTGGTAGATGTGGTTGACTGCCATTTGTTTATAAGGAATATTCGTTCCCTTGATGCGTCCTAGACGCCATAGCCCATAGGCAGCATGGAGTGGACAACCCTTGGATCCACTGGCTTCGCTTTGACCACCCAGTTCATAATAGGTTTTGAGCCAATGATCACTCCAACTCTGAACATCATGCCTTCCAGCTAAATTCATTTTTTCGATAGTGCCGCGAACCCAGCGTGTCAGGGGGATACCAAATAATACTTCTGCCATTTTCGCCTCCTTATTTCAACGGAACGCCGAAAATATTGGGGTATTTCGCCAATAATTGATCCCAGTCCGTTAATAGTCCAAAGCGGATCACGGTGTAACCCAGGTCTTCCATACACTCCGATTGGGCTGCATCGCGCTGTTTGCGCTCTTCATAAAGATGGTGGGAACCGTCCACGTAAATGGCAGCGCAGTCCTTCTCATACAAGAAATCCGGCCTCGTGCTGCAATTCTCGATCAGTTTTTGAGCATGAGATGGCAGGTTCAGGTTATGTTTTTCGATGAAATCCAGCCACTCGCGCTCCAGATCCGATTCACACAGGGCTCGCAATCGTTTCAGGTGTTCGGATCGCGAGAGAGCAGATGGGGAAATTTCCGCAGTGGCGCCGCTGAGCTCGATCAAAATATCTTTGATCACCTTCCGGTCAAGAAGCTGGTGATCCATCTGGTTGTAGTAGCTCATCATGCAACTGTAGCAAGCGGCTTCGCAGTCTTCCTTGGAATTTTCAGCCCGACGCAGGTCTTCGCCAGTCGCTGGATCGAAGTGGCATAACTGTAAGGCAGTCTGAGCTACCTCTGCGAAAGCCTGTGGATCGTCCAGCAGCCGGCGCAGTACGCCCGCACCGCCTTCTGCTGACTCGTAGAACAGGATCAATTTACGCTCACTGCTGGATGGCAATGGCTCAACAGAAAGTTCGTTATCTTCCAGTTGATAGCGTGTCTGAATAGCGGCCTTGAGCGCGGCCTGCAAAGAGGCCATCTCGTTGGCCTTCAATTGCCTGGCAGGCTCGAACAGCAGACTGTTCTTGGTATCTTCCACGAACGGAATCACCCGCATGACACGGGTAGTCATGGGATCGTCAGGAGTATCGTCGGCGTCACTTTCTTTCTTCCAATAGCCGCGCTCGATATCCAGAACGAAACCATGCTGATTGGGATCAGAGCGCCGTCGCCAACCCATGTTGATCCGCCAAAGAGTGGCGGCGTCCGCATAGGTCAGGCTGGCAAGCTGCTTCCCATCTTTCATCAGCTTGGCAGACTGTGCTGCCGGGGTACCAGTTTGCGTATCCTGAAAGCGAAAAGCCGTGCGCAGTTCAAAACCCTGGCGCATACGTTCTTCTTCATCTGAACTGATCCGGTCACGGCGCTTGGTGGAAACATTTTGCAGGCGGAACAAGGCACCCAACGGAGCATCGAGCATGGCGTTACAACGTTCACAGCGATCCGGGCCATCCCCGCTGGTGATAAAGTGGAAATATCCGCAGATCGGACACTGCTTGGCCCGGCTGGTACCCAGGCTCTCGCCATTCTCAGCCACCGGGATGTTCACCTTGTTGATCACATAGCGTGAACCTTCATGATATATGATCGAGCGCGGGCCAAACTCAGAAATGGCCAGGAAGCGCGGGCGGGACAGGAACTCATCCTTATCCCCATGAATACGCCGCCCGGGGATGAACGCAGAGAGCGGCAAACGCGGGAAACTATAACCGGGCAAGAAACCTTCGCTGGCAAAATAGCGATAGGAATAGAAATCGGACTGCACCAGGTTCTGGGTATCAGTCAGGAGCTCGATCTGGCTTTCGGCTTCCTGACGTAAACGCTTCGCTTGCTCCCGGTCCCTTGGCAGGCGGGTATGATCATCGATGATCTTCTGCTGGGCCTTTTGCTGCCCTTTGGCTGCGCGGTACAGAGTCCGCCAGCGTTTACATGCCTGGTCAAAGGACAGGGGGATATGATTGAGCACGCCTTCCAGCCAGGTTTCGTTAAACCATCCGGCTTGTTTCAGATCGTTCTCGATAGTAACCAGGATTTCCTGGGCACGCTTCTGAGTCCTTCGGCGAGTGGCGTCCGAATTGAGCGCATCCTGGACCGATTCCACGACTTCCAGACTCGGTTCGTCACCGGATAAGTCAAGCAGGTC
>CAZRCR010000297.1:0-4019 GCA_964598615.1 uncultured Anaerolinea sp. | reverse complement strand
GCATGATTTCCTCTCCGGCAACGCCAGGGATGATGTGGCAGTGGGAGAGGGTTTGTCCCAACGAAACGGTAGTTACTGCCCAAGAGCAGGCCCCTGTAAACGGAAGGCTGTTCGGTGAAGACCAGGCGCCGGAAGAAAAGTCGAGGAAAAAGAAATGACCTGGACGCCTGAGACATCGTGCGGCTTCGAGTCCCGTAAAATCAAGTACCTGATTCCCCGTTACACCCGTGGAAAGGGCCTGGAGATAGGATGCGGGATGGAGAAGGCATTTCCCCATTTTATCGGCGTAGACAACGGCCACCACTTCGGCCGGGGCGCGGCGGATATCGTGGCGGAGGCGGACGACCTCTCCATGTTCGCCAGTGAGAGCCTAGACTTCGTGTTCTCCAGTCACGTGCTGGAGCATATGGAGGACTCCGCTAAAACTCTCAGCGAGTGGTGGCGGGTAATTCGTCCCGGCGGGCACCTAGTTCTATATCTGCCCCACAAGGATTTCTATCCCAACATCGGTCAACCGGGGGCGAATCCGAACCATAAGCACGACTTCGTGCCGACGGATATCTCGGCCATCATGTCGCGCCTGCGCGACCTTGGATGCTGGGAACTGCTGGAGAACGAAGAACGGAACGAGAGGGATGAATACTCGTTTTTCCAGGTGTACCGAAAGGCAGCGGGGAAAGGTGGCTCCGGAGTCTGTGGCGATGTCAGCGGGAAGCAAAAAGGTAAGACCGCCTGCGTCTGCCGGTTCGGCGGTTTTGGTGACATGCTCCAGGCCGCGGTGGTGTTTCCCAGGTTGAAGGAAATGGGCTATCACGTGACGGTCATGACCACGCCCAAGGGGCATGACGTGCTCAGGCACGACCCGAACGTGGATGACTGGTTCCTGCTCGACCAGGACCAGATACCGAATAACGAACTCCATGCCTTCTGGTGGGCGCAGTCGCGGCGTTTTGACCGGTTCATCAACCTCTCTGAATCCATCGAGGGGACCCTCTTGGCCATGCCGGGCCGCTGTAACCATTCCTGGCCGCAGCATGTCCGCCGGAAGCGGATGAACCTGAACTACCACGAGTGGACTACAGAGCTCGCCGGGGTGCCGTTCAAACCGTGTCGGCTGTTTTATCCCTCTGATGAGGAAAACGTCCGAGCACGTGCTCTCCTCGAACCTCGAACCTCGAACCTCGAACCTGCCTTTACTATACTTTGGGCGCTATCCGGCTCCAGCATCCACAAGTATTACCCGCATCAGGACGCGGTGATTGCCCGGATCCTTCTGGAGATGCCCGAAGCCCGCATTTTCCTGGTAGGTGATGAGGCGTGCAGGCTGCTGGAACAGGGCTGGGAGAATGAGCCCAGGGTACAGTGCCTTTCGGGCCGGATGTCCATCCGGGAGACCCTGGCACTGGCCGGTGCGGTGGACCTGGTGATAGGCCCGGAAACCGGGGTGTTGAATGCCGTGGGAATGGAGGATACACCTCACAAAATACTCTTTCTTTCCCACTCTTCGGCGAACAACCTGTCCAAACACTGGATTAACGTCCAGGCACTTACACCCGATGATTGTCTTTGTCATCCCTGCCACCGACTGCACTACGGCAGTGACTACTGCAACATGGTTGAGACTGAGGAAGGCAATAAGGTGGCGGCGTTGTGCACGTACAACATATCTCCGTTCGACACCTACCAGGCAGTGGAGAAGGTCTACCGGAACTGGAGGAAGAAATGACGTTCCAAGAACTGGATCAGCTATTCCGCCGGGAGATTAACGATGAGGTTGGTGTTGGCTCTGACCAACGCGTAGAGACCTGGCAATCACTTGCCTACGCAAACGAAGCGCAGGATGAGGTGTGCCGCAGGGCTAAACTGCTGGTCGATTCGTCAACTACTGCTATCTGTCAGATATCTGTGACGGCAGGCAATAATCTCTACACGTATGATTCGCGCATCATCTCCATCCGTCGCGCCAAACTGGCGAGTCGTGCAAAGCCTCTCGGCAAGGTGTTCTTCGCGGATCTGGACGAATTGACACCGGGATGGGAAACGCGGACCGGCACGGTGGAGGCGTTGGTCACTGGTATGGACACCGGCAAGGTCCGTCTTTATCGGATATCTACGGTTAACGATACCCTGAACCTGACCGTGGTACGTCTGCCACTTGCGCCCATGGTGAATTCCGGAGATTCCCCGGAAATCAATGTCCGGTTTCATCGGTCACTGGTCTACTGGATGAAGCACAAGGCTTACAATAACCAAGATTCGGAACTGTTCGACAAGAACCGGTCCGATGTTCACCTGGCGCATTTCGAGCGGGAATTTGGGCCGAAATCGGCGGCCATCAATGAAGTGTTCGAGGAAATGAACTACGCCTACGGTGAGACCGGGGGATACTACTGATGCCCACCATCATCTACAAACACTACGGCCGCAATAACGTAGACGACGCCCTCAACGTCGGCGCTCCGGTCCCGAAAATCCGCCGGCTGATTTTCACCGAGTCCGTGGATCTGGTGAATGTTGACCCGGACAACGACGGCGGCTGTTCCCGTCGGGGTGGTTTCGTGAAACGCTACAGCGGCAACGTGCGGAGCATGTTCGGAAATAACGACATCATCCTGTTCCACGAAGGGACGGCGTTGAAACGGTTCAACCCGGACACCTTCGGTTCCACGTTCATCAACATCAACGTACAGAGCGGGGCCGATGTGGCGTACCAGGAAGTGAACGGGCTCATCGTATGGTCCGATGGAACCATTATCCGCAAGGTTTACGGCGGGACCGATTACCCGCTGACCGCTCCAACGGCGGCATTGAAGGTGGCTACCCCTCCGGGCCGCTGTTTTTCCATGTTCAAGCATCATCTCCTTGTGGGCCAGAATGACGGGTTTGTGATGACGGACCCGGAAATTGTGGACGAGATGGATTCGCGGCAGTGCTATTTTCCCATGGGTGGCCCGGCAATAGAGATTCTGCCGGTGGACGGCGGGCTGTATGTGTCTCTGGATACCTCCACCTATTTCGTGGAAGGTCACGGGCTCCCGCAATGGTTGCAGCCCGGGGCGGTCCGCAAAGTGCTGGACGTGCCCATGATACCGGGGGCGGGGATAACACTTAAAGGGGAACAGACCGGTCTCAAGGACGTTTCCGGCAATATTTGCATGTTCGCCACGTCTATCGGCTACTGCTACGGCCTGCCGGGCGGCATCGTCATCACGACCCGGGACAAGGTGCGCCCCGGCACGTTCGTGGCCGGTACTGCTCTGCTCCGCGAACAGAACGGCATGCGGCATTACCTGGCGGTTCTCCGCACGGCTGCCGGCGCGTTTCACGGAGAGGTGGGGAATGTCAAGACACAGGGCGCGGCCCGGTATACAGGTTTCGACTTCCGCTCTATCGTGCCCCACAAGGAGCGGCTGTTCGGGTGCAATGCAAACGGGATATACGAGGTGACAGGGACGACCGATGACAGCGTTGCGATAGAGGCCAGCGGCCTAAGTGGCGTGTCGACATGCGGAAGCGATACGGTGCAATTTTTCCCCTATGCCTATCTGGCCGGGCGCTGTGAGGGAGAGATGGAATTCACGCTGACGGTGAACGAGAGCAAGACAATCTCCTACCCGGTAACGTGGGGCAAGGGCACGGAAGGTGTTCACCGGAAGCCGCGCAAGCTGGCCGGGGGTGTCAAGGGGAGCCAGGCGCAAATCGGCTGGCGGAATGTGGACGGCTGCGATTTCTATCTGCAGCAGGTGGAACTGGAGACGGTTCCGACTCATATGCGGGCGGGGTGAATAATGGCCGACATTGATAGCTTTACTACATACGTTCAGGGCAAATTGACGGACGTAATCGGTGCGGCGGAGTCCGCGGTTGGCGACCTGGAGAACATCGCGGAAGGGTATGTTGATTTCTTCACCTTCAACCCGCTGCCGACCTACGACGATTCGGACCAAATGGTTAACTATACCCCGGCGAACGTGGCGCTCGGGGCCGTGACTCCGTTCTCAAAACCGACAGCGCCGACA
>CAZRCR010000296.1:0-4027 GCA_964598615.1 uncultured Anaerolinea sp. | reverse complement strand
GGTTGAAGGTGTCGCTGTAGTATTCGTACACCAACGGGTCGGTGGAGGTGATGCGGAAGCCGCGGAAGGTCACCATGGCAGCTTCATAGTTGGCAGCGTACACTTCGTCATACAGGGCGCTTTCGGGCTTGGCGCGATCGAAGAACATCGCCCATCCCATCATCATATCGCCCAGGGAGAGCGGGCTGCCGTCGTGCCATTTGACCGTCTGGAACAGGTTAGCAGGATAGTAGACAACGCTCTTGCGCTTGGCAGTCACACCATCGGGGAATTTCTCGCCAACGGTGATGAAGGTCTGCGTGGTCGCATCCCAGTCAGCAATGGCATCTTCCGGAACGACGATCTCGGGAGCATATTGCAGGTCAACCCAGTCCAGGGTCTTGCCAGCAGGAGTGCCTTCCACGAGGGTCACTTCGGCGCGCTCGATGCGCAGCGGCCAGACGAGGCCGGTATAGGGGTCGTTCATCGTGTCGCCACTGGAGGTGGCGCGGATGACGGCCTGGTCCCAGGCCCAGTTGCTACCGGCGACCGGGTTCCACGGCTGGGTGAAGAGGTCATTGGTAGCCCAACGCAGCGTGCCACCTTCCTGACCAACGTAGCGGACAGTGAAGGGCCAAACCTGGGCACCTTCGACACCGGCGGCCAAGTCATAGGTCACCTGGACATCGTTCTGGTAGGGCGAGTAGTTCTTGCCATCGATCAGCCAGACCTGCATGGAGTCCTGGAGGGCCAGTTCGAGGCAGGTGGTCATCCACTCGCGGCGCTGTTCGAGGGTATCGTAGCGGGCATAGGCCAGATCGTTACCGCACTGCGAGAAGGCAGGATCGGGAACATTCTGGTACCAGGAATCGAGACCCTGGAGGCTCTCGGGCAGGTACATTTCCTGGAACATATTGCTCTGGTCGCGGTCGATGATCGTCGCGCTCCAGGCGGCCGTGTACATGTGCCACAGGCCGAGGACAGCTTCGCCCTGCCAGATGGGGCCCAGTTCGGAGGACTTGCCATACTGACGAGTGACGGTGAAGCCGATGGATTCCAGCTGGTCGGAGACATAGTCACCGATGGGCAGGCGGGTGCCATCGCTATCAGAGCGGATGAGGATATCCAGGTTAACCAGAGTGCCATCTTCGAGGGCATACTTGCCGTCGGCATTCTTGGTGGCGCCCATGGCTTCCATTTCGGCGGTGATGACTTCATCGGCCTTGGAAGGATTGTAGGCGTATTTGGCTTCCAGTTTGCGGGCCACATCGGCCAGGTCAGCATAGTCCGGGAACTGGGTGGTGATAGGCAGGTACTTGGCCAGCGCGCCACCAGCATAGACTTCCTGGTTGATGTAATCGCGGTCGATCAGCCAGTTCGTGGCTTCGCGGATCTTGCGATTGGTGAAGGGGTTGAACACACCATTGGTGAACTCGGCCGGATTGAACAGAACATCGTAATACAGACCGTTCTGCTTGGTGTAGCCCAGACCAGCTTCCTGGATGGAGGGCAGGTCGGCGCTGGAAAGGCCAGACGCATAGACGTCGATCGCATCAGCCTGCAGCTGGGTCACAGCCGAGTCTTTCGGGACGACGGAGACCACGATCTCATCCAGCCAACCACCGGTGCGGGTGGTGGTGGGGCCAGCGGGCTCATCGGTCACAACAGCGGTCGGCTCGACCGTATTGCCACCACAAGCGGCCAGGATCATGCTGGCAACGACCAGCAAACCAATGGCCAACATCAAATGTTTACGAAACATTGTCTTTCTCCTCCGAAATATAGGTTGAACAGGTTAGGGTGAATAGGTGAATCAAAATACGCAACTCACGTGAGGCTTTTCCCGAGAATCACCTCCTTTGCAGAGATATACAGATTGCCTTCCTTGGAAATTGGGTGATATGCCAAGGAGGCTAAAAAGAAGATTAACACAAGAAACACAAAAAGTCAAGTGTCCCTTCTCAGCCTCCACATAGTGGCAAATTACATACTGGAATAATTACAAAATTTGGACAATTGTCAATTGAAAAAATCGAATCCTTTCTGCAACCAAAAGATCAACAGGTAACAAAAGACGGCGCGAAGCGCCTGCGAGTGGATTGCTTTCGCGAGGTCTCCTGCCGTCCTTGTAATCAACCTGTACCTAAGGAAGGAAGCTAGGAACTCCGCCTGTGGTTGGTGCAAATAAAGAGAAATCTCATTTCGTGTGCCTGTTTTTAATTTGGCCGAAAATATAAATGACGCCAACAACTGTCAAGCCTGCAGTGTCTAGGGCTGACAGCCTGCGCCGCTATCGAACGCCTCAATATTCCAGAGCACATTGGTAGCAGTCGGATCGAGAGAGAAATGGCACAGATCGGCACGCGCTGCGGCCACCTTTATCCGCCAATACAACGGGATGACCGGCAACTCGTCCGCAAAAATGGATTGAGCCTGGGCGTATGCTTCTGCATGAGATGCCTCGTCTGGAAAGGATTGCTGGGATGTTTGACAGGCCGCGTCAAAGCCCGCATTGGTATAGCCGCTGACATTCGTCCCAATCCAGTCATTGGCCTCGTTCGGGACCTGGGAACTGGTGAACCATGAACAGGACGACTCAAATCCGGTATTTCCCATCGCAAACGCCGCCAGATCGAACTGCCGCCCGAACAACAAGCCATCCGGCCCAGCCGCATAGAAATCGGTCTGGTCGAGGTATTGCACATTGACCTTAATCCCGCACTGCATCAGCGATGCAGACAAAATGTCAGCTGTCTGCTGGCGCTGGGCCGCACCAGTGGTCAGGTAATTGACCTCGAAAGGAGTATTGTTTGGCACTCCGATCACGCCCTGGGCTACGCGCGGTGTGGCCGGATCTCCATCGGTGTCCCGCCAGCCTGCTTCATCAAGCAGGGCAGAACCGGCAGCGCTATCGTAAGAGTAAATAGCCGAACTTTCATTATAAAGTGGATTTTCCGCAGGCAGGTAAGAAGCAGGAACAGAACTCAACCCGCTCAGAACAGTATCCACCACCTGCTGACGGTCCAGGCACATAGCCAGGGCTTGGCGTACACGCACATCTCCGAAGAAATTCAGGCGGTCATAATCCGGGTTGTAGATATCATCGTAAGAAGCCGGAACAATGCCAAGCGCCAATTGCTCCATTACCGGCGTCTGGGTTACAAGCGCCTGGAGTTGACCTTGCTCATCCATCGAGACAAGCAGACTGGCATCCCCCTCCAGGTGGACACTCGGGTCGAGAATATCGCAAATTCCGGCCAGCAAACTGGAAATAGCCGTTTCCGGGTCCGGGGTGAAGCGGAAAATGACCGTGTCGAATTTGGGCAAGCCCTCATCGGCGCGGAAATAGCGGGCATTCTTTTGCAAAGTAATGTGATCGCCATCCACCCACTCCTCAAGCACGTACGGCCCCCAGCCGATCGGGGAACGGCCCACCTCGTCGGCCACTTCGTCAGCCGGGATCTCACCCCACAGATGCTCAGGCAAGGGCGTCCAGAAATTGGTAAAGTAGGTCGGATCTACAAACCCAGGCTTGCCCCACCACTGCACGGTTTGGTCATCGGCAGCTTCATAAGATTGGGTGCGGTCAATCAGATAGTTCGAGCCGGAGGTGGCCGGACTGGCATCCAGGTTGAAGCTGAAGACAGAATCAGAGGCAGTCAGTGGTTCACCGTCTGACCAGACCAGGCCAGGCAGGAGACGGAACGTAACCTGCATCTGGTCGAGTTTGACCTCGCTGGCGCCATCATATTCGACCACACAGTCCTCGCTACGACATCCTGCCGGGCGAACGCGCGTGCCGACCGAGAGCGTGACCGGGGTGCCATCGGCGTCCACAATTTCATCACCCCCGTATACGGATGTCTCGAACAACTGGGAATCTCCGTTATCCAGGCTAGGAATCTGCTCCAGGATGACAGGATGATAAGAATAGGAGTTGGTATCGATCGGGCCATCGTACAAGGCCGAAAGAACACTGCGCGCTGCCGAAGACAGGTTGTTGACAGGATAGAGACTATCAGGTTCAGCGCCCAGGCATACGGTCAGG
>CAZRCR010000295.1:0-4037 GCA_964598615.1 uncultured Anaerolinea sp. | reverse complement strand
CCAAGCGTGGCAAAGATGGACAGTTGAAAGCCCAAATCCCAAGGCGTATGGGGATTGAGCACGCACATGGCAGCCGCAGTAAAAGCCAGGGTATTGAGACCGAATTGGCGGCGTCCATTCTGGCGGGCAAGGATTGCCAGGGTTCCCATCACGGCAGCACGCACAACCGAGGCGCTTGCTCCCACCAGGATGGTGTAGAGCACAATCCCGACCACGGCCAGAACCGGACCGCGACGCGGCCCCAACAGGCGGCTGAAGAGAGTTACGAAGATAGCCGCGATGATGGCAATATTGAAGCCGGAAATCGCGATGATATGGGCTGTGCCTGTATCCTTGAACGCTTGCTGAAGATCAGCGGTAAGACCATTGTCATCGCCAAGCAGGATACCCGCCAGGAGCGATGCTTCAGGATCGGGGAATATTTGATAAATGCGTTCGAGGGCGGTCATTTTGAACGCGTACACCCACCGCAAAAAGAAATTCCCATCCGTGAAGGGAAGACGGGTAACAACCGCATCAGTTGTATAACTACGGATCCCCTGTCGGGCGAGATAATCACGATAGGAAAAATCGTCGCCGGTGGGCGGAGTCTGCAGGTGGCAGCGCAGGCGGACCACATCACCGTAATGCAGATCCAAGCCGGGGTCAACACGCGCCAGAAGCAAACCTCCCACGATCAGATCACCGTCGCCAGTATCCACCGCGCTGACCTCGAGCCGCAGATTTGTATATGTATCACGTTCATCCGGCGGCTCCACAAGCGTACCGGTCACCAGCACTTCATAGGTGCGATCGTTGTACCAGGCCACGGTGCTGGCGCTGTCCCTTGGCTGCCAGACCTGCCACCAGAACGCACCCAGGAATAAAAATGCCGCTCCCAAAATAACCAGGAACCAAGTAGGCGCATCAAGACGCAAAGGTTGAAAATTCAGCCGGGGCAGGAAGATGCGGATTAACACTGCCCCAACAACCGCCAGCCCCACGGCAATCGCCAAAACCCAGAACGGCAACTCCAGCCAACTGGCAAAGATGATCCCACCCACAAATGCCAGCGAAAGCCACATCAAAGGCATGCGCGTGGTAATGAAGTCGAACCGGGGAAAAGAGGAATCGGTCGTTTGCATGGGTAGCCCCAGGATTGATTGTACAATCTCCGGCGGGAATGGGCAAGGGAAGCCGCCCCGGTCAATCTGTTATAATCAATTCAGCACAATTAAAATCAGATCCCAAAAATTGTTGCTGAACTGCTGATTTGGAGGATGAGTATGAAACAATATACAAAGAAAATTTGGCTCCTGACAGTCATTCTGCTGGTAGCCCTGAGCGCCTGCGGCGGGAACGCCACCCAGGTGCCAACCCAGGATCCCAACCTGGTTATGACACAACTGTGGCAGACCGTTGAAGTGGCCCAAACCCAAACCGCGTTGGCTGTCCCCCCCACAGAGACGCCCACCAACACCCTGGAGCCTACTGCAACTTTGGAAATGACCAACACTCCGTTGATCACCGATACTCCCATTCCGGGTGTGGCCACAAATACCCCCTTCAGCCTGCCTACATCGGCAAATACATCAGAGGCTGGTTGCGATAACGCATCCTTCGTGGCTGACGTGACCATCCCTGATGGGACAGTTGTAACAGACGACACCGACTTCGTCAAAACATGGAAAGTTAAAAATGAAGGGCCTTGCACCTGGGACCAGGACTATCGTCTCGTTTGGGGATGGGGTGGCGAAGGCACCAACTGGAACACGGAAGCAGCCGTTTACTTCCCCGCCGTCGTCAAGCCTGGTGAGACCATGGAAATTTCCGTCACCTTGCACGCCCCAGACCAACCTGACAATTATGCGGGTGTCTTCCGTCTGCAAAACGACAAAGGTTTCAACTTTGGCCCCACCCTCACTGTCGTTATCGAAGTAAAGTAAATTCACGTGACACTCGCCCAGGCCATCAAACATGAAGCCCATCGCCTGGGATTTTCCCTGGCGGGCTTTACAACGCCTGACCCTCCGCCCCATTGGCAAACCTATCAAAACTGGTTGGCCA
Organism: uncultured Anaerolinea sp.; assembly: GCA_964598615.1. Lineage (GTDB taxonomy): Bacteria > Chloroflexota > Anaerolineae > Anaerolineales > Villigracilaceae > UBA877. The sequence continues at coordinate 1,991 of CAZRCR010000295.1, read as the reverse complement.
TGGGGCGGCATGGTTCCATGAGCTATCTGGCGGACCCGCGCCGGGCCGACCCACGGCTGGTTATGCCTGAATGCCGCTCCATTCTTGTGCTGGCCAGCCGTTATACGGACCCGGGGCCTGTTCCCCCATCCGATGCCGACACATCGCTTGGGTGCGTGGCAGCCTACGCCTGGAGCCGCGATTACCATCTCGCACTTCCTGAACAACTCAAAAACCTAGCCGCTTTTATCAAGGAACAGGTTGGAGGTCCGGTAACGTATAAAGCCTATACCGACACCGGCCCCCTGCTCGAACGAGACCTGGCCCAGAGCGCCGGTCTCGGATGGATTGGAAAAAATACCTGTCTTATCCACCCGCACATTGGCTCATACTTTTTCCTGGCCGAACTCCTGCTCGACATCTCCATCGAACCTGATCCGCCCTTTGCCACAGACCGCTGTGGCAGTTGCACCCGTTGCATCGAGGCATGTCCCACCGGCTGCATACTGCCGGACCGCACATTGGACGCCAGCCGCTGCATCTCGTACCTGACCATCGAAAATAAAGGGGCAATCCCGGAAGATCTACGCCCACGAATGAGCAACCATATCTTCGGCTGCGACATCTGCCAGCAGGTTTGCCCTTGGAATCGCCGCGTCGCACCAGACCCGGATCCGGCCTTTGTCCTTCAGGAGGGGAGCCCGACCCCTGATTTGATTTCCGAACTCGCCCTCACCCCGCAAGAATTCAACCGCAAATTCAAGGACAGCCCGGTGCAACGCGCCCGGCATCGCGGCTATCTGCGCAATGTGGCCGTGGCTCTGGGAAACGCAGGGAATATTACGGCACGCGCCGCGCTCGAAACAGCCACGCACCACCTGGAACCTCTCATAAGTGAACATGCCATCTGGGCACTCGGACAACTCAACAAACAAGACACTTAGGATAACCATGACTACAAAACTTCTCATCGCCACCAATAACAAGGGCAAGGTAGCCGAACTCCAAGAATTGCTGAAAGATCTCACAATCACCCTGGTCACCCCGGGAGAGATCAACCTAAAGCTAGATGTAGAAGAAGACGGCAGCACATATGCCGAGAATGCTGCAAAAAAGGCTCAGGCCTTTGCCAATGCCAGCGGACTGATCTCCCTGGCCGACGATTCCGGTCTTGAAGTGGACGCGCTCGGCGGTCAGCCGGGATTGCATTCGGCGCGCTACTCGCCGCAACCAGGAGCCACCGATGCTGACCGGCGCAAATATCTGCTTGGCAAACTGACCGATCGGCCTCGTCCATGGACGGCGCGCTTTCGTGCCACAATTGCCATCGCCGCTCCGGGAAATACACCGCGACTAGCAGAGGGGCATTGCGAGGGAGAGATCATTCCCGAGGAACGCGGCACGAGCGGTTTTGGATACGATCCCATCTTCCTGATTCCATCCTTGAGCCGAACCATGGCTGAACTTTCCGTGGAAGAAAAGAATCGCCTGAGTCATCGCGCCCGGGCAGTGCAAAACGCGATTCCAATCTTGAAGGAAATACTGGGGAATTAAATCATCAGGCCGCCTTCCGGCGGCCTGATCGTTCTGATATATCTGCACTTTATTCCCCTGGTCGATATGGAACCGTGGATATAAAAACGCTAATCAACTTCGCCAATCGGCCCGGTTGTTCAAGCATCAACATATGGCCGGTCCCATCCATCGTCTGAAGAGCGGCACCTGCAATACGCATGGCAAGGGCCTCTGAGAAACGCGGCGGGGTCAATTTATCATCCGTTCCACAAACTATCAGGGTAGGGGTCCGAATTGCATCGAGGCGGTTGAGTACATCGAACCGGTCACAAGCCACCAAGTCACCATGAAGGAGAGTCTGGCGATTGGAAGCCAAGCGTTTGAAAGTTGCATCTACAAGTTGGGTGGATGCCGCAACAGAGAACAGGGAGCGCTGGAATCTTTTGACAGCTTGAGGAAACGTGGATGCAGTTGCCGCATCTTCCAGGATACTGGAA
>CAZRCR010000294.1:0-4045 GCA_964598615.1 uncultured Anaerolinea sp. | reverse complement strand
GAAAGAGCGCACGGAAGGTTGGGCAGCCGGGATGCAATTGGCCGCGCTGGCATTGGAAGAATACGCCAGCGAACCGGAACGGCGCGCATTCATCGACGCCTTTACCGGAAGCGACCGCTATATCGTTGATTATCTGATCAGCGAAGTGTTGGAGCGGCAGCCGGAAGCCACGCGGCAGTTTTTGTTACAGACATCCATCCTGGAACGGTTCTGTGGCCCGTTGTGCGATCAGGTTGTCTATGGCGAGAACGGAACAGGCACAAGCCAATTCATTCTCCAGACCCTTGACCAGGGCAATAACCTCATCACGCGGCTCGCTCAGGGTGATGCGGCGGTCGATGTAGATGGTGAACTGGTCAGGTACGGCGTTGATCGAAGCGGTGCGCGCCGTTACATCGGTCACGGCGATGGATGGGTGCCCCTGCACCGGGTGCGACCCCATCCCGAAGCGCATGCGCCGGTCAAGTTCGCGGATCTGCGAGATGATGGACATCATCTTGTAAACCGCATTGTCGCCCAGATAGTGTGAGGCGGCATGCGCCGAACGTCCGTGCGCCGTGACCTTCAGTTCGATGCGCCCCTTATGCCCGCGGTAGACCTGCATGCGGGTGGGTTCTCCAATCAACACGAAATCGGGCTTCACCTTCGGATCGGCTTCCACGAAAGCGTTGGGGGCAATGCCATCGCACCACTCTTCCATGTTGCCGAAGTAGTAGACGGTGTAATCATCCAGCAAGCCAAGGTCGCGTGCCATTGCCAGGCCGTAGACCATGCCGGGAGTGGAGTTCTTCTCATCGCACGCGCCGCGGGCATAGAGGATGCCGTTCTCGACTTTGCCGACGAATGGATCCCAGTCCCAGTCATTGGGGTCGCCCACACCGACCGTGTCGATGTGTGAGTCGTACACCAGCACTTTCTTGCCGTTGCCAATGCGCCCCAGCGTATTGCCCATCTTGTCGAAGCGGGCTTCATCAAAGCCGAGCTTTTTCATTTCGGCAATGATGCGTTCGCCCACGGGGCCGATCTGGCTGTCCATGCTGGGAATGGCGCAGATGTCGCGCATGAACTGGATGATGTCGCCTTGCGCGGCCTGCACACGGGTCTTGATTTCTTGAACTTTACTTTCCATAACCTTTCTCGTCTTTCACCGTTAAATTTTATATTCCGCCCACTTTTCGGATCACGTGGAAGCGGAAATAACCGGGCAGGAAATAACTGAAGGAATAATCCACCACGCGGCCATCCTCGGCAAAGAGTTGGGCCACGAAATGCAGAAGTACGTCATCGCGCTGGACCTGCAAAGAACGCGCCACTTCGGATGTGGCTCCGGTGGCACGGATCTCGGACCGGGAGTGGGTCAGTTTCGGGTCGCCGCGGTGCAGTAACAGGTCCAGCACCGAGCCGGTAAACCCGGTTTCCAGGTCCGCGCTGGTCAGGATGTCGACCGGGAGGGTGTCCACCAGGCAGGCAATGGGACGGCTATCCGTGTAGATGACGCGCGTCACCTGGGTCAGCGGTGTGCCTTCGGCAACGTTCAACCCTGCGGCTTCTTCCTCGCCCGCCGCCACCTGCCGGACCTGCAACTCGCCCATGCTGACCGGCAAGCCGGTGCGCTGGGCGAGGGTCTCGATGCTCTCGAGGACCTCCAAACCGGTCTCGATGACCGGGACCTTGGCCACCACGAAGGTGCCCACGCCCTGACGGCGGCGGATCATGCCCTGGCCTTCGAACGAGCGCATGGCCTCGCGCAGGGTGGCTCGCGAGACACCCAGGCGCTTGGCAAGGTCAGGCTCGGAGGGCAAGCGGCTTTCGGGGGGAAGGGAGGCGATCAATTTGGCCAGGTCGGCCTGTAAACGCCGGAAGGGGTATTGTCCCATGATGGTTGCTCCTATTTTGCGGGTCCTTCGATGACCGGCACGAAACTGAATTTATTCACATCCACGAGGCCTTTATCGGTAAGGCGCAATTCCGGGATGACCGGCAACGCCAGCAGGCTCATGGTCATATTCGGATTGTTGAGTTTGCAGCCGCAAGCCTGGAAACCTTCCAACACAGTGGCGGCCTGCTTGGCCACCACATCGGCAGGCTGCATGGACATCAAGCCGCCCAGGTTGAGTTCCAACTGCCCGACAACTTCGCCCTCGCGGACGACAACCTGCCCGCCGCCGGAAACAGCCAGGGCATTGGCGGCCACAGCCATGCTTTCCTCATCCGTGCCCACCACGAGCATGTTGTGACTGTCGTGGGCCACGGTGGAAGCGATGGCACAGCGTTCGCTGAAGCCAAAACCGCTGACCAGCGCCACCTGGACAGCGCCAGTGGCATGGTGACGTTCCACCACGGCCAGTTTGGCAATGTTCTGGCGAAGATCGATCTTGACATCACCGTCCACCACCGGCAAGTCCACTTTGAGATGTTTCGTGGGAGCCTGGTTCTCGATCACGCCGATCACATGGGCCGTGACTTTCGCCGCCGTCTGCGGAACATGCAGGCGGAAATCATCCGCAGAGAGTTCCTTTTTCAGGTGCACAGAGTTGACAGCCCAGGCCGGGTATTTAGGCTTGGGCATTTCAAGCAACAGTTTCCCATTATCGGCAGCCACCTGCCCGCGGGCAATGACGATCTCCGGGCGGAAATCTGCGAGGTTGTCCACCAACAGGATGTCGGCCCAGCGACCAGGAGCGATCTGCCCCACTTCGCGGCTGACGCCAAAATGTTCGGCGGTGTTGATGGTAGCCATCTGGATGGCAGTCATGGGGGCCAGTCCCTGCCCGATGGCATGCCGGAGCACACGGTCCATGTGGCCTTCGCGCAGGAGCGTCCCGGCATGACTGTCGTCGGTGCAGAGGATGAAGTGCCGCGCGTCCAGCCCGAGCTTGGTGATGGCAGGTACCTGCTCAGCGACGTCGTGCCAGGCCGAACCGTAGCGCAGCATGGCCTTCATGCCCTGGCGGACACGTGCCACAGCATCTTCCAGGCGGATGCCTTCGTGGTCATCCTCGGCCCCACCCACAACATAGGCATGGAAATCAGGCCCGAGGTCCGGCGAAGCGTAGTGCCCGCCGATGACCTTGCCAGCCCGGCGGGTGGCGTCCATTTCGGCCAGCATTTTCCTGTCGGCGGCGGCCACACCGGGGTAGTTCATCATTTCGCCGAGACCGATGACCCGTTCCCAGGTCAGGGCTTCAGCCACATCTTCGGGGGTGATCTCCCCACCGGGGCTTTCCATCCCCGGCGCGGACGGTACGCACGACGGCACCTGCACCCAGACGTGTACCGGCTGTTTAGCGGCTTCGTCGGACATCAACTTGACGCCCTTCAAACCAAAAACATTGGCGATCTCGTGCGGGTCGATGAACATGCCAGTGGTGCCGTGTGGAACAACGGCACGCACGAACTCGGTGACGGTCAACATGCCCGATTCAACGTGCATATGACCGTCGAGCAAGCCGGGCACCAGGTACTTGTTATCAGCGTTGATAACGATCGTATCCTTGGTGATGGTGTGCGATGCGTCCGGGCCGACGTAGGCAATGCGCCCGTCCTTGATGGCGATGTCGGTATCCGGTACGAACTCACCGGACTGCACACAGACCCAGGTGCCTTTGCGCAGCACCAGGTCGGCAGGCTTGCGCCCGCTGGCAACATCGATCAGGGACTTTGTGAAGTTGGTAGATGCCATGTTTTCCTATCGTCCGTGCAAGTCACGGATGGCTTTGATATCGGCGGTGTGCTGGTCCATGTGACGCAGGTGGACCAGGAGAATGTCACGCACGGTCCAGCGGGTTTCTTCTGTTTCATCCGGCCAGGTGACGCGTCCGGTGTGCTCCCATGCTTCAGGCGGAACATTGCGCAGGAGTTCCACCAGCGTGGCCGTACTGCCGCGAAACAGGGTCAGGGTCGGACCGATGGCACGTTTCTCGTAGGCCCAGCGTTCGGCCCACTCATCCTGCGGGAGGCCGAAGTACCACTGGATAGGGAACTCGATCCCGTCCCGCCCCAGGATGGCCCGCAGGTACAACTGCCACATCAACTCGCCTTCCAC
>CAZRCR010000293.1:0-4066 GCA_964598615.1 uncultured Anaerolinea sp. | reverse complement strand
GACCGACATGTAGCGGCCACGTAGATCGTCGGGGGCGCGGCTGGCGGCGTAAGCCGTTCCGGTTGGAATCAGGATGAGTTCGCCGAAGGTCAGGATCACCATGCTGACCCAGAAGCCGAAGAAGTTGCTCATCAGGGCCACGCTCCCCACACCGAGTGCATAGACAAACATACCCAGGGCAATCATCCGGGCGGGCGGGCGACGGCGGGTGAACATGGTGACGAAGTATTGGACGAAGACGCACATCAAGGCGTTGGTGGTGGGCAGCCAGGCGTAGTGGGCTTCGGTGAGACCGTAGTTGGTTTTGGTATAGACCGCGAAGAAGACCCACATCATCAACGGGGCGATCATTCCGAAGGTGACGGTGGCCACGAAACCGATGAAGTGACCGTCACGGAAGACGCGTCTGTAGCCGCCGATGCTTTGCAGGAGCGATTCGGATTGGGCACCGTGCGGGCTGCGTTGCAGTGTTTCCCTGGCGAAGATGACGAGGATGATGCTGTAAACGAGCATGGCTGCGGCTGCGCCATAGAAAGCCAGGGCATAGGATTTGGCAACGATGAGGCCGCCAATGGCGGGGCCGATGGCAATCCCGGCGTTGTTGGTCATGCGCAGGATGGAGTAGGCAGTGGTACGTTTCTCGGATGGGACCATGTCGGCCATCATGGCATCAGAGCCGATGGCGTAGAAGGGCATGGCGGCTCCCATGATGGTCATGGGAAGCAGGAAACCCCAGTAGCTGTTGGCCTGGCTCATGAGAAGGTAGGCGCAGGCATGGGCCGCCTGGGCCAGGAACATGATCGGCTTACGCCCGAATTTATCGGCGATGGAACCACCCAGGAAGGAGACAACCATTCCAGTGAAGGAACTGATGCTGATCAATGTGGCGGCTTCGGCCAGGGATGTGTTGAGTTTGCTGCTGATGTAGATGAGTTGGAACGGCCAGATCAGGCTGGAGCCTGCCGAACTGAGCAGGACACCAAAGGCAATCAGCCAGAATTGGGCCGGGTAATTGTTGAAAGTTTGGGAGATTCGTTTCAGCATGATGTTTTCATCAAGCAAGGGCGGGATGCTCCCGCCCTTGCAATGTGGCTACGAAAAACCTTGCGAAGGGATACCCTTCGCAAGGTTGGGATTGATGGGATGTTCTATCGGTTGCGGTTGTGACCGCCGCTGTTGCGCCGGTCGTCACTGCGACCTCCGCGCCGGTCGCCGCCGGGACGGCGATCGCCACCCGGGCGTCCGCCACCGCCCGACTTTTTGCTGTCGCGTTCCTGGGCTTCTTCCACTGTCCAGCCTTCGAGTACAGCCTGGCGGCTCAAGCGGATCTTGCCCATCGGGTCGATGCCGGTGACCATGACGGTCAGTTCGTCGCCGAGTTTGCAGACATCTTCGACCTTTTCGACGCGTTCACTGTCAAGCTGGGAGATGTGCACCATGCCATCGGTGCCGGGCAGGATCTCGACGAATGCGCCGAAGTCTGCCACGCGCACGACCTTGCCGGTGTAGATGCGTCCCACCTGCGGGGTCTCGGTGATACCTTCGATGCGTTCGCGGGCCAGTTCGGCGCCCACGCCATTGGTGGATGCGATGTAGATCGTGCCGTCTTCCTCGATGTCGATCTTGGTGCCGGTCTCTTCTTGCAGGGCGCGGATGTTCTTGCCGCCGGGGCCGATGATGGCGCCGATCTTGTCCACCGGGATCTTGACGGTGGTGATGCGCGGGGCGTGCGGTTTCAGGTCAGGCCGCGGGGCGGGAATGGTCTCGGTGATCTTGTCAAGGATGAAGAGCCGTGCCTGGAGTGCCTGCTGCAGGGCTTCGGCCATGATCTTGCCGCTCAGGCCATCGATCTTGATCTCCATTTGCAGGGCGGTGATGCCGGTCTTGGTCCCGGCGACCTTGAAGTCCATGTCACCCAGGTGGTCTTCAGCGCCCTGGATGTCGGTCAGGATGATGTATTGATCGCCTTCCTTGATAAGGCCCATGGCAACGCCTGCCACCGGAGCCTTGATCGGCACACCGGCGTCCATGAGTGCCAGGGTGGAACCGCACACGGAGGCCATCGAGGACGAGCCATTGGAGGCCATCACTTCGGAGACCAGACGCAGGGCGTAGGGGAACTCAGCCTCGGCCGGGATGACCGGTTCGAGAGCGCGTTCAGCCAGTGCGCCATGACCGATCTCGCGGCGGCTCTGGCCGCGCATGGGCTTGACTTCGCCCGTGGAGAAGGGCGGGAAGTTGTAGTGGTGCATGTAGCGCTTGGACGTGATCGGGCTGAGAGTGTCGAGTTCCTGGGCCTCAGAGAGCGTACCGAGGGTGGCCAGGGTCAGCACCTGGGTTTCGCCGCGGGTGAAGATACCGGAGCCGTGAGCGCGCGGGCTGTAGTCCACTTCGCACCAGATGGGGCGAATTTCGGTGGGCTTGCGGCCATCGGGGCGTTTGCCCTGGAACAGGATGCGGTCGCGCACGACGCGCTTTTCGGCTTCCGAGAAGGCTTCGTTGACGGCGCGCAGGTCCATGATCGGACCGGTTTCCGGGTCCTCGATCACAACCTCGTCGGTCGGGACAAGTTCCGTGGTGGCCTGTTCGCGCAGGGCGCCCATGCCACTGTTGAATTCGTCCTTGGACAGGGGTTTGTCAAGCAGTTCGTTCATCGCGTTGCTGACATGGTCGAACACTTTCTGCTGGATGCTTTCATCGGGCAGGGTGACCACGGCTTCGCGCTTGGTCTTGCCGATCTCGGCCTGCATTTTGACCTGCAGGTCGATCAGCGGCTGGAGCGACTTGTGGCCGAACTCCAAGGCGGAGACCATGACATCGTCGGGGATTTCTTTTGCCCCGCACTCGACCATCAGGATGGCGTCGCGTGTTCCGGCCAGACGCAGGTCGAGGTCGGAGAGTTCCATTTCGGCAAAGGTGGGATTGATGGTGAATTGACCGTTGATGCGGGCCACCCGTACGGCAGCCACAGGACCGCCCCACGGTATATCGGAGATCATCAAGGCGGCGGAGGCGGCGGTGATGCCGAGCATGTCAATCGGGTTTTCGGGATCAGCCGAGAGCGAGTACATGATGACCTGCACCTCGTTGCGCATGCCCTTGGGGAAGAGCGGACGAATGGGGCGGTCGGTGAGACGAGCGGTCAGGATGGCTTCGGTGGAGGGACGCCCTTCGCGGCGGAAGAACGAACCAGGGATCTTGCCGGTGGCGTACATGCGCTCTTCGTATTCCACGCTGAGCGGGAAAAAGTCGATGCCTTCGCGCACGCCGCCCATAGTGGTGGCGGCGAAGATGATGGTATCGCCGGTGCGCACGGTCACGGCGCCTCCGGCCTGCGCAGCCAGTTTACCAGTCTCAATGGTAACTTCCCGGCTGCCCACGGTGGTGGTATAGCGTTTGGTTTCGGGTTTCATATTTTCTCCTGTAAATGGCGGGAATCCGATCCCGCCCACTGTTTCCCGCCAGTTCAGGGACTGAAGAGTGTGGATAACGGCGAGGCCGTTGTCGGCACTATTCAATTCCTGACGGCGGGGGTAATTAGCCTTTCAGAAACAAGGCTATAAAAAGAGTAGATGGGCCGATGCCCATCTACTCGGGCGAACCATTTCTATTTGCGGCGCAGTTTCAACTGCTCGGTCAGCGCCAGGTAGCGCTGATAGTCATTCCGGCGCAGGTAGGCCAGCAGTCTGCGGCGTTGGCCAACGAGCTTGAGCAGGCCACGGCGGCTGGACTCATCGTGCTTGTGCGTGCGCAGGTGCTCGGTGAGCTGCAGGATGCGGGTGGTCAGGATGGCCACCTGCACTTCCGGGGAACCGGTGTCGGTCTCACGGCGATGGTAATCCGTGATGACCTTGGTTTTGACTTCCTGATTCAGAGGCATGACGTTTGCTATTCCTTTCTGTAGATTTTGAGCAGGTCTCCGCACCAGCAGGTTGGGCCGCGGGTGGGACCAGTCAATGCAGGCAAGGATTATACCAGAAAAAATTGGGAGAAAAGGCCGTTAAAAGCAAGCCTTAGGGCTTTCTCAAAGTAAGAGGCCGAGAGCTTCATCTGGGTGGGCGGCGAA
>CAZRCR010000292.1:0-4066 GCA_964598615.1 uncultured Anaerolinea sp. | reverse complement strand
CGGTGGACTTGATCCGATCAAACGGCATCCCTGCCAGTGTTTCCCGTCTCCACATACGATAACCGGTGGTTACGTCACGCAGGCGCATACCCAAAATGGTGCGAGCGTAGAAATTGGCCCAAGCTGAAAGTCCCTTACGCCAAAACGGCCAGCGCTCATCCACGCTCCCGCCAGGAACGTAACGTGACCCGAGGACCAGATCGCAAGTCTCAAGACGCTTCGCCATCTCAGGCAATGCCGCCGGATCATGCGAGAAATCGGCATCCATCTGAACGATGGCATCCGCGTCACTCTGCATGGCCTTCTCGAACCCCTGCAAGTAAGCGGATGAGAATCCGAGCTTCCCCGCGCGGTGCATCACACTTACTTTTCCGGGATGGGCGGCTGCAAGTTCATCGGCTATGCGGCCAGTACCGTCAGGACTATTGTCATCCACTACAAGCAGGTGGATATCCAGCGGCAAGGTCAATAAAGCGGAGACCAGTTTGGGCAGGTTCTCCGCTTCATTATATGTTGGGGTGACAGCAATAATACGCAAAAAACACCTATTGTTTACGCCGCAGCAGGGAGAGCTTGAGTGTGTCAAGCGTGGAAATCCCGCTATCATCGGCATGAAGTATCCCCATCTTGAATACCAAACGCTTCCCTGAGGAAGTGCTCTGGTCACGGTCTTTGATGGGATAGAAATAATCGAGAGACTGTTCCAAACGGCTGCGGATGCGATCCTGCAATTCCTTCACCCGATCCGGCCCTGTTACAAGAACAAAATCGGTCGGACCCAAGTGCCCGAGGAAATCGTTCGGGCTACCGATCTCGCGCATCGCGTTCTGCACCATCAAGCTGACCGCTCGCAAGACATCATCGGAAGCCACAAACCCGTATGATTCTCGGAACGCGTCCAAGTTCTCCAGGGCAACAATCAACATCGTCCATGAAGGCTTGTTGATGCACACAGAAAGACGCTCATCCACCAGCGTGCCGTCCGGTAAACCGGTGACCGGATTGGTCAGGGTATCCTGCCCGGCACGACGCAGAGCATTGCGCACACGCAGGCGAAGTTCCTGCACATCGAATGGCTTGGTGATGTAATCGTCCGCTCCCAATTCCAACCCTTGCAAACGGTCAGTGCGGTCGCGCTTTTCGGTTAAGAAAATAATTGGAATATCACCTGTACGGCGGTTGCTGCGCAAACGTCGTGCAACTTCATAACCATCGATATCAGGGAGACGAATATCCAGAATCACAAGATCCGGCCGGGATGACTGACATGCCCGTACACCATCTTCGCCCCAATTCACCGTAAAGACTTCATACCCTTGAACGCGAAAATAAGCGTTCAGCATGTCAGCCACATCGAGGTCATCTTCAACAATGAGTATCTTCGGTTTCGCCTCGACCATAGCTTTATCCTTATGCAATCGGTTCTTTCTGGATGACGAATTCGCAGACGGTGTCGCCCACGGCACAGCACTTGGACTCGTTGACACGGAACTCCAAGCCACCCGAAACCCAAGTCAGCATGGCCTGGAGCAGGCCGGTCGAAATGTAGCAAACCGGCTTGTCGGCATTCTTGCGCGTCCAGCAAATCGGACAGCGGTGAATGGTCCAGATATAAGCATCATCCGTCTCATCCACAGTGGAGTGCTGGTCGGTGATCTGAGAAAAGATCTTGGCAACCGCCGGGAGGCCGATGCGGATCTTGGCCTGCAACGGAAGCACCTTGAACGCTAGATCGCCAACGCCCGCGAGAGCACCAAAACTGCGTAAACCATCATTGAAAGTGGCCCGCCCAGCGCGCAATGCCAAGCCACGTCCGCCACGAGGACCGTACATCTCCTCAAGCGCAACATGAATCGCCGTAAAGTCGGCAAAATCGAACTCGCGCTCCAAGTTATCAGGCGGATAATTATCAATCAAAGAGCTCAAGCCAGCCAGATTTAAGATGGCATTCAGACCGTTTTTTCCCATCACCTCTTCGTACGCTTCCAAGGCGATGCGGGCGAACTTATTGGCATAATAAAAACCGCTTTTTGGAATTAGCTCCATAGTCTCTGCCGCCTTAGATCAGTTTGGACAAGTCTTCAGCAGCCCGGCGCATATCAAGCAGGATCAGACCAAGTTTCGCCTGTTCACGCGCCAAAGCCGTCAAGACCGCCTCTTCGCCGACCGACATCAGGACAACGTACCCTTTCTCGCCCTTGATGTACACTTGCTCCAATGAACCACGTCCCAGCTCAGTCGCAATGCGCTCGCCCAACGAAAGCATGGCAGCCGACATTGCCGAAACCCGGTCTTCCTCCACCCCTTGCGGGAGGGCAGATGCGATGCTCAAACCATCTACGCTGACAACTGCGGAGGCTTCAGTATCTGGCGAAGAAGCCTGCAGTTCGCGCAAACGGTCAACCATCTGTTGAGTACGATTCTTTGTCAAATCCTGCCTCCTAATCGAAGCTTTTACACACAAAATGGACTTATGTAAATTTAGCACAGGGCGAACAATGTGTCAAGTTGCCTACCCACACCAACGCGAAACGCCAGTTTACAAAATAGTTAACCCTGGAACCGTGCTATAATTTCGACCCAGCCTCTCCGAAAAACAACTATGTCCAAAATATTGACACTCTTCCCCAGCATTGCACTCCTAACTACGCTTCTAGCCACCGGACACACAGTCCACGCCCAGGGAGAAAACCCATCGGATCCTGAACCGGTTGCCGGGTCCGTAGTGTGCGCACCAGGGGTATATCCGTCAAACGTAGATGAATGTGTTCCTCTAGGCCCGGCCGAACAAATTACCCAAGCCGCTGAAAATGGCATCCCTTATCCGGTCGCGCCACTTCCCGCTTACGCTCCTCCAATTGAACTGACTTACGTTCCTTATCGATACTTCAAGGTCACCGAGAATGGCGGGCCGCTCTATGCATCTCTGGGAGATGCATTGGCAAACAACTCATATCAAAGCCTGGCTCCTGGCTTCCTGTATGTCTCATACATTGATTCTTCGGATGGATTTTATCAACTGCGTTCAGGAAACTGGATTGCAGCGGAAGGCGCACGCGCAGCCATCCCCACGTTTCAGGGATTATTGTTCAGTTCCACGCCAACACACTCCTTTGGCTGGGTCTTGGGAGAATCTAACTCACTGACCGCACCAGACTATAATGCTCCGCCGACTGGCAATGTGTGGTACCGGTACAATGTAGTTGAAATCTATGAAATCCGGCCAATCGATGGGGTGGAGTGGTTGATGATCGGCCCCGATGAATGGCTAACCCAAGCGCAGGTGGCACGCGTCGACCCGCGTACTGCTCCCCCTGATGGGATCCCATCCAGCCGATGGATTGATGTAAATCTCAACGAACAGACTCTGGCAGTTTACCAAGATAACCAACTGGTCTTTGCCACTATTATCTCCTCCGGCGTTGACCCATATTGGACACGCCCCGGCATCTTCCAGATTTATGAAATCAAGGATGTCGAAACCATGAGTGGCTCCACCGAAGTGGATCGCTCGGATTACTATTACTTGGAAGATGTACCATGGACAATGTACTTCGATGAAAAACGCGCTCTGCATGGCGAATACTGGCATGTAGGCTTGGGCTATGCCCGCTCCCACGGCTGCGTGAACTTGTCCGTAGGAGATGCACATTGGTTGTACGATTGGGCACTAATGGGCGATTATGTATACGTGTACGACCCATCTGGCAAGACTCCTACAGATTCCTCCCTTTATGGTAGCGGAGCGCCTTGACACCTGGGAATCCCTATGATAATATTGCGCCCGCTAACGGTCCCGTGGTGTAATGGTTAACATGCGGCCCTGTCAAGGCCGAGACTGCGGGTTCGAAACCCGTCGGGGCCGCTGACTTTAGCACACAATTCCCCTCGTACATTGAGGGGAATTGTGCTTTCTACAATCTCTGCTCCAGGGAAACAGAGGTTTCAGGATATCAACGAAATATGAGGGGTTCTTTGGCAAGCCAGTTCAAGGCCATTGAATCATTTTCACTTCAGTGCAAGAATAACGGCGCGGAGATTTTCCAGCGGCGTATCGCGCGGCACT
>CAZRCR010000291.1:0-4071 GCA_964598615.1 uncultured Anaerolinea sp. | reverse complement strand
GATTTGCGAAAATTCAATATTCGACTTGATAAAATTGATTTAAAATTCTTAGCTTACATCTACGACCCGCTCAATGACCAGTACCTGGCCTCGGCAGGTGAAGATGGCCGCCCTACCAGCGATATGCGCTTCCTCACTTCCAGCCCCCTGGTACAGGTTCTAAAACCATCCCGGGTGCCGGTCTTTTTCGATGAGACCAATCTGCCGGAGCAACTCAAGCCGGAGAAGACCCGCATTGCCTTGATGGGCGCCCAGTTGTTCGTCCCCATGTCAGGGACCGACCGTCCCATCGGCTGGCTGGCTCTCGGTCCGCGCCGTTCGGGAGAGATGTACAACTCCCAGGACCTGACCTTCCTCGACCAGATCAGCACCGCTGCTGCGGTGGCTGTGGAGCGGGCGCAGGTCATTTTCAACCTGGAGCGCCGTGTCCGCGAAATGAACATCCTGGCCCGCGTGGCACAGGGTATCAACATTACTGTTACCTTCGATGATATCCTGGAACTCATCTACGCCCAAACCGACCAGGTTCTGCCTGTGGATGACTTCCATATCACGCTGTATAACAAAGAGAACGATTATTTCTATTTCGCTTTCTGCCTGGAACGTGACGAGCGCCTTGCCAGCCGGGAGAGTTTGCCGCTTCCGCCCAATACCGGCCTCAGCCCCGAGGTCATTCGCCTGCGCCGTCCCATCCTGACGGCCGATTATGACCATGAGTGCCGGGTGCGCAATGCCACTCCCTTCTCGCAGGGTGTCAAAGCCTGGGTGGGTGTGCCGCTCAACGCCGGGGCCGAAACGATCGGGGCGCTTTCGGTAGGCAGCCGTGACCCGGGTGTGGTGTATACCCCCGGCCAGCAGCAACTCCTCCAGTCCATCGCCGAACAGACGGCTGGCGCCATCGTCAAGGCCCGCTTGCTCCAGGAATCCGAGCGCCGTGCCCGGCAACTCTCCATTTTGAACGATATTACCCGCCAGTTGACCGGTACCCTCGAGACCGAACCCCTGCTCCAGAAGATCCTCGAGAGCGCCGTTACCATTTTGAACTGCGAGGCCGGGACGCTCTTCCTGGTGGATGACCAGACCGATGAACTGGTCTTCAAAGTGACAGTCGGCCCGCCTGCCTCGGCCAACCTGGTGGGGCAGCGCCTTCCGCCCGGCAGCGGCATCGTGGGCAGGGCTGTTTCCACCCGTCTCCCGGTCGTGGAGAACGACGCCCAGAAATCCAGTTCGCGGTTCTCTGCCACCGATGCCCAGACCGGGTTCATCACGCGGGCGTTGCTGGCGGTGCCGCTGCAAGTCAAGGAACGCGTCATTGGCGTACTGGAAGTCATCAACCGCAAGGACGGGCTGCCGTTCGTTGAGGATGACCAGAACCTGCTCTCGGCCTTTGCCGGGCAGGCGGCGGTCGCCATCGAGAACGCCCGTCTCTATACCCTGACCGACCAGGAATTGAATGCCCGCGTGGAAGAGCTTTCGGTCATGCAGCGCATCGACCGCGAACTGAACGCCAGCCTCGATGTGCGCCGGGCCATGCGCTTGACACTCGAATGGGCCATGCGCCAGTCGGGCACTGAGGCCGGTCTCATTGGCATCATCGCGGAAAAAGGGATGCGCCTGATGGCCCAGCAGGGCTATGAAGAGATCGAACAGACCTACAAAGAAGCACCCATACCGCTCGACCAGCCAGCCATGCGCGCGGCTGTGGAGACCGGCCAGCCCCAGAGGATGGCGCTCGATGAACGCATGCCGGGTCTGCTGGCGGGGGCGCACACCCAAACCGTCGTCCCGATCCGCCGCGAGGCGAACGTCATCGGCTTGATCGTGATGGAGAGCCGCCAGGCAGAGATCCAATCGGCGCAGGCATTGACGTTTCTCACCCGTTTGAGCGACCATGCCGCCATCGCCATCGCCAATGCCCAGCTCTACAACGAGGTGCAGACTGCCAATGAAGGCAAAAGCGAATTCGTTTCCTATGTAGCACATGAACTGAAGAATCCAATGACCTCCATCAAGGGCTACACCGACCTGCTTTCGAAGGGCGCGGTGGGTCCCATTACGGACATGCAGGCCAACTTCCTGGCTACCATCCACTCCAACGTGGAACGCATGTCCACCCTGGTGTCGGACCTGAACGACAGTTCGAAGATCGAGGCGGGGAGACTGCGCCTCGACTTCAAGAGCATCGAACTGGCCGAAGTGGTGGACGAGGTCATGCGTTCGGTCAAGCGGCAGATGGATGACAAGAAACAGGTGGCGAAGGTGGAAATCCCGCCCAAACTGCCCAAGATGTGGTCCGACCGCACCCGTCTGGCGCAGATCCTCACCAACTTCGTCAGCAATGCCTACAAATACACGCCGGAAGGCGGAGTGGTGACCGTGGGCGCCGAAAAGACCGCCAACCAGTGGGACTCGGAGGGAGCTGCCGAAGTTGTCCATATCTGGGTTAAGGACAATGGCATCGGCATCAGCCTTGAAGACCAGAAGAGGATCTTCGAGAAATATTTCCGCTCCGAAGACTCAAAAGCCCGCGAAGCTCCCGGTACCGGTTTGGGCCTCAACATTACCAAGAGCCTGATCGAAATGATGGGCGGGAAGATCTGGTTCGAGTCTGAATTCCGACAGGGGACCACGTTCCACTTCACCGTCCCGGTGGCTGAAGAATAGAAGGCCGAGGAACACAGGTATGACACTACTTGCTGCAGTTGGACGTGCGCGTGCCCTGGACGGACGTGAGGCCGGTTTGCAGGCCACCCACCAGGCTTTGAATGCCCTTGGCAACACGCCGCCGATCCTCGGTCTCGTGGTCGCTTCGTATCAGTACGATGCCCAGCAGGTGGTGGCAGGCGTATCCAGCCTGACCGGCAACACCCCGCTGGTCGGGTTCAGCAGTTCTGCCGCGCTGGCTTCCGACGGCCCGCACCCGCATTCGGTCATCGTCACTCTGCTGGCTGCCACGGACGCGCGTGCCGACGTGCAGTGGCTGGCCGGGTATACCCAGGGCAGCCGTGAAGTGTCGCTGCAACTGGCCGAACTCCTGAAACGCAAACCCCAGCAGCCCGCCATCATCTTTGCCGACGGGTTCAACGCTGATGCCGAACAGTTGTGCAACAGCCTGGCTCCCGGCACGAACCTGATCGGCGCCCTTTCCAGCGGCGACCTGCATACCGGCAATGCCTACCAGTTGGGCGGTTCGCAGTTCGGAGCGGGCGGACTGGCGCTGGCTCGTCTCGAAGGGCAGATTCAGGTGGGGGTCGGGTACGGACACGGCTGGCAGCCGGTTGGGACGCACTTCCGCGTCACCCGTTCGCGCGGCTTCTGGGTGCGGACCCTGGATGGGCGTCCCGCCTCCGAGGCATATTCCCACCTGTTCGGTTACCCGACCCGGGAATGGGCTTTCCCGCCCCTCAACCATATGGCGCGGCTCTATCCGCTCGGCATCGAGCAGATCGATAAGAGTCTGCTGCTTCGTTCCCCCCTGCGCGTGGAAGCGGATGGATCCTTCCGTATGAACGCTTCCGTCGGCGATGGTGCGGATGCTTACCTGCTGGTGGGCAGTCTCTCCGCCTGTCAGTCCGCTGCGCGGGCGGCTGCCGAGCAGGCCCTGGCGGCGCTGGACGGGGCCAAGCCGGTTCTGGCGCTGGTGATGGCCGATATCGCCTGGCAGATGCTCTTCGAGGCCCAGCCCGGTGCGGACGTGGCTGCCGTTCAGGCCGTTCTCGGCCCGAATGTGCCGATCACTGGCGGCTATACCCTCGGGCAGATCGTTCCCGGGGCTGAGGGCCAAGCGCCGCAGTTCCTCAACCAGCACATGGTAGTGGTGGTTTTCGGGGAAATTCCCGAAAAGAAATAAGCCCTTGATTTTGAAGTTTAGACCTTTCCTGTTTGGGAAAGGTCTTTTGATTTGGCCCCCCTTTGTCCCCCCATTTTCTAAACGCGAAGGGATTCATAAAAAAATTCGCGAACTTCGCGTTCTTCGCGTTTGATTTCTGGCTATAATGAGCCTACAGGAGCGCCTTATGGACACTTCCGAACGCTACGAACAACTCAAACGCGACATTCACTTCCACAACC
>CAZRCR010000290.1:0-4076 GCA_964598615.1 uncultured Anaerolinea sp. | reverse complement strand
CAACGAAGCTGGCCTTCCGTGCCTGTCACCCCAGGGCGCGTTCTACGTTTTCCCGAACGTCAAATCCTACGGGCTGACGTCGAAAGAGATCGCCGCCCGCCTGATCGACGAGGCGGGAGTGGCCATTTTAGCTGGGACCGATTTCGGGTCCGGGGGCGAAGGCTACATCCGGCTGGTGTATGCCGTTTCTATGGATGTCATCGAGGAAGGGCTGGAAAAGATCGCGGCGTGGTTCCGGTCGCTCTAACCTGCAAAAAAACAGCGCACACCTGGAAGCGTCTTTTGGCCGCCATACCTGACAAATTCGATACGTCTGCTTTGTTGACCATTCCAGGCTTTTCAAATACACTAAAATCACATCGAAAACAGGGTCGATCCTATGCCAAAAGCTTTCATTTCCTACTCCCGAAAAGACGCATCCTTCGCCCATAAACTGGTGGACGCGCTCCAGGCCAGCGGCATGCAAACCTGGATCGACTGGGATGATATTCCTCCCACTGCGGATTGGAAGGAAGAAGTCAACCGGGGGATTGAAGAATCCGATATTTTCCTGATCATCCTGAGCAAGGATTCGACCAGTTCTGCCATTTGCCAGCACGAGACCGAATATGCCCTCCAAAACAACAAACGCCTGATCCCGCTGGTCATCACCGAGCTTGACCCTGCCGATGTTCCCCCGGCCCTGGTCAAGCTCAACTGGATCTTCTTCCGCGAACGGGATGATTTCGATGCCGCCATGCAGGCAATGAATACGGCCATCTGCACCGACCTGGAATGGGTGGAAACGCACCGCAGGCTCCAGGTCCGCGCCCTGGAATGGGAGAAACGCAAGAGCAGCAGCCTGCTCCTGCGCGGCAACGACCTGCGCCTGGCCGAAGAACAGTTGACAGTCTCACGCGATAAAGACCCCCAGCCCACCGACCTCCAGCGCCAATTCCTGCTTGAAAGCCGCCGCCATGCCATACAGACCCGGAACCGGGTCAGCCTGGCCGGAATATTTGCCACCCTGCTGCTGGCAGTGGCGGCCTACTTCGCGTTTTCGTACAGCCATACGGCTTCCGATCAATCCACCATGCGGGCCACCGCAGAAGCCAATGCCGTTGCCGCCCAGGCCGCTGCCGTGGAAGCATTGGAAATCGCCCAGGTGGAACTTCGCCAGGCACGCGTGGGACAGGTAAGCGCCCGATCCGAGCTGCTGAACGAGAACGCACCTGACACAGCACTCCTGCTGGCACTCGAAGCCGCCCGCCTGAGCACGCAGGCCGGGGAACCGCTTTCCCACGATACCTACCAGGCCCTGCGCAATGCCCTGGCCGCCAGCGACCTGCCAGACCCCCTATTCCTGGAAGATACAGGGTCATTGGGCTTCTCCCTGCAAGGCCAATACATGCTGACGCAAGGAGGCAGGGATTTCAGTTATTACGATCCGGAAGCAGAAGTAAACATAACAGATTCCGATCTTCCCTTTCGGGTATATGATATCTCTCAACCCGCCCCGGGCCAACCGATCCTGGCGGTGGATGATTATGGGACTTCGGGTGGTACGATCCTGCCTGATGGGCAACACCTCGTGTACGAGGCTTATGTCCCGTCCATCGAGAAAATATATGGTTACTGGGTTAACAATGTTTATTATGACTATACTGATAACTATGTTCTTACCAACTATTATAGAATTGGCCCTTACTTTCACTTGATCGATCTTGCCAGTATCACGCCGGAAGGGGCACCTCCATTGCCTATTAAAGAAATGTACTCTTCTTACTACAGAACGCTTGAATACAGTCCCTATGGGCGATGGCTAACCACCTCCACAATCCGAGATGGTCGCTATGTGAACTACCTGATCGATCTTTCCAGCCAGAATCTCAATACTTTCGAATTCTCAACAGGAACTGAGACTTGGACCAGTTCCTCCTTGTTCACCCCCGATAACCGCTGGATGGCAACCCAGCATGAGCTATCCAATGGCGTAATCTCAACTCTCTTCCTGTTCGATCTAACTGCTCCGAATCCATACACCCGCAAAATCGAACTCGGAAGCCTGCGCCTGCTGGGGGTCAGCCCGGATAGCCATTGGCTGGTCGCCCAGGCCACAGACTCCAACCATGTCCAACTCATCGACCTGACATCCAACGATATCACCGGCTCGGAGATCGATCTGGGAGAGGCCCCTGAATCAGGCAGGTATGTAAATTGGCTAAAAATTACTACAGCATTGGATCAGCCTATATTGAAAGCAGTCAATTTCAGCCCGGATGGACGTTGGCTGGTAATGAGCACCTGTATCGGAATCCCTATCAGTTCGGGCACCGGCTGCGATCAGTCCGGCACGGCATCATTCCTACTTTGGGACCTATCCCAGCTGGATCCGACGGCCAGCCGGCTGGAATACACAACCAGCGGGGATGTGGAGTTCGTTTTCAGTCCCGACAGCCGCTGGCTGGCCACTGCCAATAGCACCGGCAGCATCAGCCTGCACGACCTTTCCCCAACCGGCCAGGAAACTTTAACTTTCACCGTTCCGGCTTCTGAGACCAACCTGCCCAGCCTGCAATTCAACCCGGATGGGCACTGGCTGGCTGTGCTGGACACATCTGGGGAAGTTTCTTTGCTGGATCTGTCCACAGCCAGCCCGGGATCGGTTCTCCTCTCGCCAGAGATACAGAACATGTACGTTCAACGCATCGCATTCGATCACAACGGCTCCTGGATGGCCGGGCTAACGGCTTCCGGCAGCATCCTGCTTTGGGATACCACTTCCTCCTCGAACGCGGCCTTTCCCTATACCCTGTCAGGCGCTGGCTATAACAATCTCGCCTTTTCCGCAGACGATCGCTGGCTGGTGGCGAGCGGTGCGAATACCAAAGTCACCCTCTGGCACATGGATACCGCCGAACTTCTGGACCTGGCCTGCCAGGCTGCGGGGCGCAACCTGACCCCGGCAGAATGGCAGGAGTATGGGTTCACCGAAGAATATCGCGCCACCTGTGAGCAATGGCCGCCGGAACCGTAGGAAGCTGACAACATGACCCAACTCTTTATCTCCTACTCACGCCAGGACCTGGAGTTCTCCCGCAAGCTGACCGCTTCGCTGGAACACCTGGGATTCCAGTCATGGATCGACTGGAACGATATCCCCCCCACCGCCGACTGGTGGGAACAGATCGAAAAAGGCATCGAGACTGCCGATACCTTCCTCTTCCTGCTCAGCCCCGATTCGGTTATTTCCGAAACCTGCCGCAAGGAGATCGAACACGCCCTGCAGAACGGCAAACGGATCATCCCGCTGGTGGTGTGCGAAGTGACCCCGGATACGGTCCACCCTGCCCTCGCCCGGCTCAACTGGGTCTTCTTCCGCCCCGAAGATAACTACAACACCTCCCTGAAAAAACTGGATACGGCCCTGCGCATCGATCTGGCCTGGGTGGAAAACCACCGCAGGCTCCAGGTCCGCGCTCTGGAATGGGAAAAACGCCGAGAGCGCAGTCTGCTCCTGCGCAGTGATGATTTAAAACAGGCGGAGGAGAACCTGTCCGCGTCCAGCCAGAAGGATCCGTCACCGACCGACCTCCAGCGCCGCTACATCCTTGAGAGCCGCCGCAGCGCCTCCCGGACCCGCAACCTGGTCGGTCTGTTGTCGGTCATCCTCGCGGTCACGCTGGGGATCGCCACCCTGATCGCCGCCCTGAAAGGCTCCCAGGCCAATACCGAAGCCGATAGTCGCGCCACTGCCGAGGCCAATGCGCTTGCCGCCGGGGCCACTGCCGAGGCAGCACGCCAGCAGACCGTGTACGAACAGCGCCAGGCGCGCATCGGGCAGTTAAACGCCCAATCCGAGCTCTTAAGGGATGACTCACCATCCACAGCTTTACTGTTGGCCCTGGAAGCCGCCCATCTGAGCGATACAGCCGCGGAGCCGTTCCCGAACGAAACACTCCAAACCCTGCGCAGTGCGCTTGCCAGTGTGCAAGGGCAGGCTCTATACGCGAACAGTACGAGTGTGACATCCATACTTTACAGTTCCGATGAACGTTGGCTGGCCGCCGCCGGAAAGGACGGCGTGATCCGGCTGT
>CAZRCR010000289.1:0-4078 GCA_964598615.1 uncultured Anaerolinea sp. | reverse complement strand
GACGCCAAAGACGATCTTGGCCAGCGGCGGATGTTCGGGGCGGTAGTTGGCCTGTATGAACCCGGCCCAATCACCGGACTTCATCAAAGCTTTGTATTCCTGGGCGGCGCGCAGGTAATCGTCTTCGTCATAGTCCACGCCAAGGGTGGTGAGGGCGCGCCAGCGCGTCGTCCATGCCGCGGCTGTCACCAGGAGCACCGCCAGCACACGCAGCACGATCTTAAGCCAGTTGGGGAGTTTCATGCGCCTCCAGAAAAAGAACACCGACAGGCCAGGGAGCCTGTCGGCAGGGGTTCATTCTTCGTCCACGCCCGAGGCCGAAAGGCGGTCGGCTTCGTCACGGGTGGATAGTTCTTCGATAAATTCGTCGATGCCGCCTTCCATCACCGCCGGGAGGTTGAACACGGACACGTTGATGCGGTGGTCGGTAACGCGGCTCTGCGGATAATTATAGGTACGAATCTTCTCGGACCGTTCCCCGGTGCCCACCTGTGAACGGCGGTCGGCCTCTTCGGCGGAGCGGCGCTTCTCTTCTTCGATCTCGTAGAGCCGCGCCCGCAGGATGGACATGGCGCGCAGTTTGTTCTGCAGCTGCGACCGTTCATCCTGGCAGGTGACGATCATGCCGGTCGGCTTGTGGTACAGGCGTACGGCGGTGGAGTTCTTCTGCACGTTCTGTCCGCCGGCGCCGGAGGAACGATAGACCTCGATCTCGATGTCCGATTCGGGGATCTGGACATCCACTTCCTCCACTTCGGCCATCACGGCCACAGTGGCAGTGGAAGTGTGGATACGCCCTGACGACTCGGTGGCCGGTACGCGCTGCACACGGTGGACGCCCGATTCATACTTCAATTTCGAATAAGCGCCCTTGCCGCGCACCTGGAAGACAACTTCCTTGAACCCGCCGATGCCGATGGCATTCGAGTCCATCATTTCCACTTTCCAGCCCTGGCGCTCGGCATAACGTGTGTACATGCGGAACAGATCGGCTGCAAAGATGGCGGCTTCCTCGCCCCCTGCCCCGGCGCGGATCTCGACAAAGACGTTCTTGTCGTCACGCGGGTCCTTGGGGACAAGCAGTTGCTTGAGTTCCTTTTCCAGGGTGGCGATGCGCGGCTCGAGGTCCGCGATCTCGGATTCGGCCAAAGCTTTCATTTCGGGATCAGTCTCGGTCCCGGCCACGGTTCGGGCTTCTTCGAGCTGGCCCAGGCTGCGGCGGTAGTCACGCGCCCTTTCGACGATGGGTTCCAGGTCGATGCGTTCCTTGTTCAACTCGGCGGCGCGCTGGTAGTCCTCGCCGACTTCGAGCAGCAGGCGGTTGATCTCTTCGTAACGTTGTTCGATGCCTTCCAATTTTTCGAGCATAAGTACCTTCCAGGCAATCTGCTAAAACAGACAGTGAGCGCGGCTGTACGCCGCGCCCGCCGATTATACTACTGTTCGCAATGGCTACTTCATGAAAGAAGTCAACAGCATAGAAAGCAGAACAATGATGGTAACCGCGACAAAAATGACCTGATAGAGGCGCGCCCGGCGCTGGGTGGAGGTCATCTTCTTCTTGTTGTCTTTCGTGTTTGGCATTCCAGATTCTTCCTTTTCAAACAGATTTGCCATGCGCCCGCAGGGCCTTCTCCATGGCAGTTTCCAACTCTTCGATGGCGACCGGTTTGGTCACATAGGCATCCGCGCCGATGGCCATGGCCTTATCGACCATCACATCGGCGGCTTCAGTGGAAAGCATCACCACCGGGATGTTGGCAAAATCCTTGCGGCGGCGCAGGAATTCCAGGAAATCGATGCCGGTCACTTCGGGCATGTTGATGTCGAGGACGAACAGATCGGGACGTCCGCCGCCCAGCAAGGCCTGGGCCGCCAGCCGGGCCGAAAGAAAGTGACGCGATTCATGCTCGAGCAGTTTGAGCATCAACTGCACGGCTCGTGCCATTTCCTCGTCATCATCCACGACCCAGATGGTTTTCATGGCTATTCCAAACTTGCCTTCACAGCTTCGGCCACATCCTGCGGCACAACGGAGGCCAATTCTTCGAGCGAGGCCTCCCTAATCTTATCCACAGAACCGAAATGTTTCAAGAGGGATTTTCGACGAGCCGGGCCCACC
The DNA here is from genome assembly GCA_964598615.1 of uncultured Anaerolinea sp. Classification (GTDB taxonomy): domain Bacteria; phylum Chloroflexota; class Anaerolineae; order Anaerolineales; family Villigracilaceae; genus UBA877. The sequence continues at coordinate 1,956 of CAZRCR010000289.1, read as the reverse complement.
CCGGGGATGGCATCCAGTACAGAAGCCATGCCCTGCTTCGAGCGCCGCGCCCGGTGCGAGGTGATGGCAAAGCGGTGCGCCTCGTCACGAATGCGCTGGACGAGATACAGTCCCTGCGAGTGACGCGGCAGCATCATCGAGTTGGACCTGTGCGGGAAGAAGATTTCCTCCTCCTGCTTCGCCAGACCCACCACGGGGACCTTCCCGGTCAACTCAAACTTCTCGAGTACTTCCACGGCACGGGACAACTGTCCCTTACCGCCATCCACGATCAACAGGTCGGGGAGGAAGGAGAACGATTCGTCCGGTTTGGACCCGGGACCTGGTTCTGTTTCCCGGGAACCCAGCCAACGCCGGAAACGGCGCGTCAGCACTTCCTCCATCGAGGCGAAATCGTCCGGGGCACCAGCCGCAGTCTCGATGTTGAAACGACGATAGAGTTTCTTATCCGACACGCCCTGGGTAAAGACGACCATGCTGCCTACGGTGGCCACGCCCTGGGTGTGGGAGATATCGTAGCACTCGATCCGGTTCGGAGGCCCCGAAAGCCCAAAAGCGGACTGGAGTTCGGCCAGAGCCTGTTCCTGGCGATGGGCATCGGCCTGCCACTGCGTCCGCAGGGCAGACAGGGTCTCGGCGGCGTTCTCCGCGGCCATCTGGACGAGTTCCTGCGGCTGTCCATCCTTGGGGACAAAGATCTCCACTTTTTCGCCGCCACGGCGGGAACGCATCCATTCCTGGATGATCTTGGCTTCTTCGATCTCTTCGGGGAGCATCACCTGCTGAGGGACGGTGGCCGCTTCGGCATAGAACTGCTGGACGAACTGCGCCATCACTTCAGAGTCGGCAGTATCTTCGGTGCCCTCGAGAACGAAGTATTCGCGCCCGATCAGTTTGCCGCCGCGTATGAAGAAGATCTGCACACAGGCTTCGTTGTCTGCGCGGGCGAGGGCGAGCACATCGGAGTCCTTGTAATCGGCAGAGAAGACTACCTTCTGACGCTCTACGATGGACTGCAGCGCCTTGATCTTGTCGCGCAGGGCAGCGGCACGCTCGAAATTGAGTTCCTCGGCAGCCTGTTCCATTTCCTTCTGGACACGTTCCAGGATGGGTTCGGAATGGCCGTTGAGGAATTCCTGCAGGTCGCCGATCATCTGGCGGTACCCATCCCGGTTCACTGCACCGATACAAGGGCCAAGGCAGAGTTTGATATCGTAGTAGAGGCAGGCACGCGGGTCCGCGCCGGTGATCTCCCGGTCGCAGGTCAGGTATGGGAAGACGCGGCGAAGCACATCCAGGGTCTGGTAGACAGCCCAGGCCGAGGTGTAGGGGCCGAAGTAGCGCGCCCCGTCCTCCTGCATGAGCCGGGTAACAGTCACGCGCGGGAAGTCTTCCTGCCAGTGGATCTTGATGTACGGGTAGCGCCGGTCATCCTTCATACGGATGTTGTACTTGGGCCGGTGCTTCTTGATGAGGTTCATCTCCAGGATGAGCGCCTCGAGTTCTGAGCCAACGACGATCCATTCGATGTGGCTAATCTCCCGTACCAGGCGACGGGTTTTGTTGTCGTGGCTGGCATCGGCATGGAAGTACGACCGGACGCGGTTCTTCAGGCTGATAGCCTTGCCCACGTAGATGATCTTCCCCTCGGCGTTCTTCATGATATAGCAGCCGGGTTTGGCAGGAAGGGTGGCGAGAATGCCCTGGAGGTGTTCGGAGATTTCCATCAGCACAATTTTAACATACCGGAGCGTCGTATCTGGGAAGGATGGGGGGTGTTTTGATTCTTGAATCCTGCCTTGAAAACGTGATATAAAAGGCGAGGAAAAATTCCACTTTCAAATTTCAAGGAGAAGAAAATGACCGATCAGTTCGCCCCCGTTCCCCCCGCTCCCGCCCCGGCAGGAGACAAGAAGGGTCTCGCAATCGCCAGCCTCGTGCTTGGTATTCTTGGTT
>CAZRCR010000288.1:0-4084 GCA_964598615.1 uncultured Anaerolinea sp. | reverse complement strand
CGGCCACGATGCGGTGACGTGTGGTCCCGGCCGGGTCGTCCACGATGGCCAGGCGGTTGGCTGCCAGACGATTGAAAAGGGTACTTTTGCCCACATTGGGGCGTCCGACCAGGGCTACAACAGGTTTCATGGGTTCACCAAAATAGAGAGAACGGATTCCAGACGGCAGGCCGTCTCGAGCGGAATCAAGGAGTGGGTGTGGGAGTGATGGCGCTCGGGTCGGTGATGATGACTTCCACCGTACCCGGCAGGATGGACTCGACTGTAACGCCCTGTTTGGTGATGACCACCGTGGGCGTCAACTGGTAGGTTCCGGGGGCAAGACTGGTCAGATCGACGCGGATGACCACATCGGAGACGAAAAGAGCATCCAGTACTGGCAGGGGACCGGAAAGGATGATATCCACCGTTACCGGTGAAACCTGGGCGGTCAGGCCTGTTTCCAGGCCGATGATCTCCACCGGTCGGTACGAGAAGGTGATGCTGCCCTCGATGGGTGCAATGCCCACCTGTACCAGAACGGTCGGATCGCCGACCACGGTTACTCCGGCGGGCAGATCGAGGGCCAGGTTGGTCTCGATATCATCCTTGGCGCCGATCAGATCGAGCGGCATGGTTTCCACATAACCGGGCAGGGAGGCCACCAGCGTGACATTGTCGGAGTGGACGGTGACAATGGCCGGGAAGGCCGAAACGCTTGTAGGTCGATAGCCGCTGGCGGGACGTCCCACCGTAACGACTTTGACTGCCAGGTCACGATAGCCGCTTTGCTGGGTGACCGGCAGGCTGACCTGCACACTGTCGGGGTGGATGGTGACACCGCTGATCACGGCCCCGGTCGCGTCCATGACCTGGAGCGGGAGAGCGGTCTCGATGGGCTGGCGTACATCCGTGGTGTCGAGTGTTGCGCTCAGGCGGGTTACCTGTTCCACAAGCGACTGCGGTCCCGAGATGACTGCTTGGGGCGGGTCGAGCGTCACATCGCCCAACTGGAAACCGGTGGCTACGGTGCCGGTCATTTCCAACTCGACGGGCAGGGTGCGTGTGACCAGCGGCTCGAGGATCAGGTCCAAGGTCCGCGGGGTGACCGAAATGATTCGCACCGGGCGGGTGTCGATCTGGATCTGGACCTCCACGCTGTGAGTTCCGGCATCCAGCCCGGAGAGGTCCACCACGGCGCGTACGCTCGCTTCGCCATCGGCAAAGGTTTCCCAGATGGATGTGGGCGCGCGCAGTGTTACTTCCACTTCCTGCGGAACGTTTCCCACCAGGATCAGCGACGGGTCCTGCCCGACATATTCGATGGGAATGGGCGCCGGATAGACCTGGGTCTCATCGGGGTCGGCGGCGGTGACTGCTGTAACCCAGACGGCCAGGGCCAGGGCAAAGGCGAGCAGGAAAGTGCGCAAGTTGGTTGTAAACCAGCGAAGCATGGGTCACTCGTCCTTGCGGGGGAAAAGGTACGGGAAATGCCGCTGGAAGAAGTTCCCGGGGCGGGATTTCTCGGGGTTATAGAAGGCGGAAAGGATGTTTTCGAGGCGTTCTGCGTCCAGACGACGGATCATTCGCCCGGCGTGGGCGATGGAGATCGCTCCGGTCTCTTCGGAGACAACTACGGCGATGGCGTCGCTGGCCTCGGAGATCCCCAGCGCGGCGCGATGCCGGAGGCCCATCTTGCGATCAGGGGAACGCGCCAGGATGCCGCTCGAGGAGAGGGGCATCACACAGGCTGCCGCCACGATGCGTTTCCCGGAGATGATGACCGCGCCATCGTGCAGGGGTGTATTGGGGTAGAAGATTTGCATCAGCATTTCAGGGGTGACGGTGGATTGAACGATTACGCCGCTGCGTACATATTCATCCAGCCGGTCGAAGCGTTCCAGAATGATAAGTGCTCCATGCTGGCGGGCAGAAAGTCTTGCCGCAGCGGCCACCACAGCCTGGATGGTTTGCTGCATTTCCTGCCCGGCGTTCTTGTTGCTGGCCCTGAAGAAGGTGCCTGCCCGCCCGATTCGTTCCAGAGCGCGGCGGATCTCGGGGGCAAAGACGACCGGGATGGCTACGATCATGGCTGGCAGGGCGGTGCTGGTGAGCCATGAGAAAGCGGGCAGGTTCACCAGGCTGGTGAACAGAGCCACCAGTACGAGGATAAAGATGATGCCGCGCAGCAGGATCATGGCCTGCGTATCCCGGATGAGGTAGAGAACGCCGAAGAAGATAGCCGTAACGAGCAGGATGTCGATGACACCCAGCCAGTCGAGACGCTGGAAGATGAATAGAACATCATTCAAGAAATCGGTCACGGCGTTTTCCGGGAAAAAAGAATCAGGGATCAGGCAATCGATTCACCCAATCCCTGCTCATACTTGAACCTGTTTTCTGCGGATGGATCAGATTGGGCGCAGAACGCGGTCCTGGCGGAGTTGTTTGAAGAGCAGGATGGTATTCGCAGGCTGTGATTCGAGCGCGGCATCCTGCCAGGCCTGAACTCCCAGGGTTTGCGGGGTACGGCGGCTGTAACCCAGTTCCTTCCAGGTTGCCTCCTGGCTGGCAAGTTGGGGTGGCAGGAAGAGCAGGGATGCTTCGCATTGCAAATCCTGTGAAGCGCGTTCCAGTTCCGCAACCATTACCTTGAGAGCTTTCTCCACTACGAGACCGGGTTCCAGGTACAGATCCGTGGTGCGGGCTACCAGGTTCTCCACTTGCCAGCCTGCCAGCCCCACCATCTGTTTATCTGACATGAGCAGGAGGAAAGCTTTTTCGCCAAAAGCCGCCATGATATCTTCCTGCGTTTGCGGACGCGTACCGCCGCTGAGACGGGTGATCAGGGCAGCGATATTGGCCGAGTCGCGCGGACGGCCGCGTTGCACGGTCAATTCTCCCTCGGCGGCTTTGTGCAACACCACGGGCATGGTGTCGGTGATTGGGGAGATGACTTTCCAGGCAGCCACCACCTGTTTCCAGGTGTCTTCGAACGAACCGGTGTTCTGGATGACCACATTGGCAGCTGCTGTTTTCACTTCCTGGGCAGGCTGGGATTGGATGCGCTGGATGGCTTCTGCTTCGCTCATGCCGCGGCGACCCAGCAGGCGGGCCTTTTGGACCGACTCGGGGGCGAAGGTCGTCCAGACTGTGTCACAGCCGCTGACGAGTTTGCCTTCGAGCAGTTTGATGGCCTCGATCACCACTACACGCTGAGTGGCGCGCTGGATCATCAGATCCACCGCCTGTTCCACCAGCGGGTGGACGATGTTTTCGAGCTGCTGCAGCGCTTCCGGGTCGCTAAAGACGAGCCGTCCCAGTTTGGCGCGGTCGATCTCGCCACTGTCATCCAGTATCCACTTGCCGAAGGTATCCACAACTTTTTGGTAACCGGGTGCACCTTTGGCAGTGGCGCGGTGGGAAAGCGCATCCGCGTCGATGCCGTAAGCGCCCAGATGCTCGAGCATTTTGCGGACGACGCTTTTGCCGGTGGCGATATTGCCGGTCAGACCGATGACGTATTTACCAGGCCAGTTGCTCACGAGTGCTCCTTGCGGTATAAAAACTTCGAATGTCATCATTTTAATGCCTAAATTATGAATCTGTAAACCATATTGTCTTACCAGAACAATGCCAATTCGGGGAAAACGAAACCCCGGCAGGGTTTTTTCCTGCCGGGCGGGAGCGGACCGGAAACCGGATTGCGAAAAAACGAACGGATTACTTCTCTTCCCGCTCGCGGTGGACGATGCCCTTCTGCCAGGCGTAGACGGCCACCTGTGTGCGGTCGGCCACATGGAGTTTGCTCAGGATGTTGCTGACGTGACCCTTGACTGTGTTCTCGCTGATGACCAGTTTTTCGGCGATCTGGCTGTTTGTCATGCCGTTGGCGATCAGTTTAAGCACATCCAGTTCGCGCTCGGTCAGTTCGGTGAAGAGCGGTTCGGCATCGGCATTCTCGCCGCGCAGGTTCTGCAAAACACGAACGGCCACGCGCGGGTGGAGGGTCACTTCACCCTGGGCGGCGCGGTGCAGCACCTCAACCAGTTTGTCCATCTTCATATCTTTCAGGATGTAGGCAATGGCGCCCGCTTTGAGCGCG
>CAZRCR010000287.1:0-4086 GCA_964598615.1 uncultured Anaerolinea sp. | reverse complement strand
CGCATATTTCATCGTTTACATCTACGGACACGAGCACGGGGAACACCGGTGGCGAAATTCCACTTTCGGGCATCTTGCCGTCCTGTTGCTCGGCTTTTTCATCGGCAGATGGGTAGGCATCCTGTTCTTCTCTTTGCCCCTCTTTGCGTCATACTATATCGCGCTCTACCAGCGGGCCATGGTGATTCTTCCGACATCCAATCCGGAGGATAAAAACGAAAGGCTCAAGCGTTTTATTATTCTGGCCGCGTATACATGGGGCATCCAATTCCCAATCATGGTGGTGGGAGAACACGCTTGGAAGAAGCCAGAGGTTCGCATTCCTGGTGACTTCACACGTGATTTTAAAGTTCCAGGGTTCATATGGACCAAATCGCATCAGGTGGTTGCCATCACTGGCGGAACCCAATTCAAGCGCGTCGATGGTCCAGGCATGGTTTTTATGGGAAAACTGGAACGCCCTCTCCAAATCGTGGACCTACGCTTGCAACTGCGCACCAACGAAATCGATGTAATCAGTAAAGATGGTATCCATTTCAAAGCGCGCGTATTTACAGCTTTCCGGATGGATCAGGAAACGTGGGATAAAGAAACCTACTCCAAATTACGGATGGCCAATCCCCTTCTGCGCGGTGCTGATAATCTCAGTTACACACAAGGAAGCTTTCCTTTTTCCCATTTGCGCGTCCAGGCAGCAATGGGCATAACCAGCAGCAAAGTGGTTCCCAATGACATATCTATCTTTTGGGATCAATGGGCCTTAGGCATCGTTGAAAACCAAGCGCGGACGATTATCTCTCAAAAGAATCTCGATGAACTCTGGAAGCCACAGAATGATAAAAAGCTGGCCAATGCCTTGGAAGTCATTGCCAAGGAATTGAAAGAAAATGTATTTATGCCCTTGCGCGCGGCCGGCATTCTGGTCTACGCAGCTCGTGTAGTTAATTTCCGTTTCGAAAACGAAGAGAATGCGCCTGAGAAATCGATCACAAAACGGCAAATCGAAAGCTGGGGAGCAGAGTGGGAACGCAAGCGGAAACAAATTCTTGCGGAAGCGGAAGCCGAGGCTTCTAGGGCACAACAAGAGGCCAGGGCCTATGCGGAATCCCAATTGTTAAAATCCATTGCAGAAGGATTGGAAAGAACAGAGGAAATCCATCCCCGATTGTCCCGTTATATCATCGCAATGCGCTTCTTGAGTTCTCTGGAAGATTTCGTTACGGAAAAGCCTGAAGTGGCGAGCGATGACAAGCAAAAAAATAAAATAGCTGACTTGCAGAATTACTTGCGTGACTGGCAAACACAATTCTTTCCTCCGAACAACAAGGAGAAAGAAGCATGAATTTCCCTTATCCGAGCAATCCGGACGATTGGCAAACTGCCTATCCCATTAATCAGGCCTATCGAGAATCCGGGAAAATGGCCCGCGAGATTTCGTGGATCAAATATCTTTCATTGGGAATGTTAATTGGGTACGTGGGCTATCGTATCATCGGGGCATTTTTATCATGGAATAGAGGCCTACTCCTGTTCCTGGCTCTATTTCTAGGAATCCTGATTGGCATTGTGGTACTCCTCTTGCTGGCAAAGATGTTCGCGAATAATGCCGGGATGGATTTTTTCGATAAATTTTACAAACCCCCGGAATCCAATTTCGCCAAGAAAATCATCGATTACCGCCTGAACGGAAGAACAAAATTACCTCTGATTTTAAGTGATCTATTCTCCTCAGTTTCCCAATTCAGGTATATCATCGCCAGGGATGGCATGATCGAAAAACTTGATACTTGGCCTGCCTGGCAAGCCCGGAACATCGGTGGGCCAATCCTCCTGATCATTTTTGACGGATGCGCCCTCTACCTGGAACGCGGGAACAGATTTTCGCGTGTTGTTGGCCCTGGAAATAATCCACCTTTTCTCGAATGGTTCGAAACCATCAAATATGCGGTGGACCTGCGTCCCAAGGTAAAAGAAGACAGTTTTTCGGTCTGGACTAAAGATGGGATTAACATCAAATTGACTGTGCGGATCGAATGCCGCATCGGCGATCCAGCCAAGCACGATCCTGAAAGCGGGTTGGTATACCCTTACGATCCGGTTGCTGTAAAAAAAGCGGTCGAACGCTTTGCGCTACGCTGGCCCAATCCGCAGGAAGAACCAAGTGAATTCACCTGGGTGGATGCAGCCTGGGGACAAGTGACCGGGATCATTCCTAGCTACATTGGCGGCAGAATGCTGGATGATATCTTGATTGCCAGCCGCAAGAATGGGCAAATCCTTTCTCCAAACGCTATACAGCAACTGCTTGGCGATCTCAACAAGGCAGCAAATGGCTTCGGTGTCTACATCACGAATTTGCAAATCGTCAAACTTGAAGTACCGCCAGCTGTTCAAGAACAACAGAAAGAATATTGGAAAGCAGAACGTGAGAGCATTGCAACGATCATCGACGGAGAAGCAAAAGCATTTGAGATTCGAGCACGAGAAAAAGCCCGGGCTGACGCACAGCGAGACTTAATTCTCGCGATTGCAGACGGACTCGAAAAGAACAAAAATAATAAGTTCTCTGAGCCGCTCCTGCTGGCAATCTCAGGTGTATTGGATGAAAGTTTGAAAGATCCTCTTCTGCGAGCCTATCTCGCTAAAGAAACTTTGGATACATTGGAGAAATTGCAAGCCATGCTTGATAAACCAGATGGGTAATTCTACTTGGAGAGGAGACACAATGGCGCCTAGTTTGAAAGCATTGGTAACCAGGCTTAGATTCAATGACCATAACTTACAAAAAGTCAGACAAAACATCCTGAGTGCAATAGAAAACCCGGAGGCATTGGAAAGAATAATCGGGCTGCAATGTGACAATCGCGGGCGGGTAAACTGTTTTTCGTGTGAAAGTGAAGGGGCATGTTTCGCCCTCACTGGGGTGATTAACTTGCTTTTAGGAAAAAACGAAGAAGCAATCAAAGAATTCGAAAATGCGAACTACCATTTTAGAAGCAGGGATGAAACCTGGAATAGCATTCTCGGGTTAGAACTCCTTGGAATCGCTTTTGAAAAAGGCGGGAACAGACACGAAGCAATTCTGCAATACACACAAGCAATGAGCATCCTGGAACACAAGTATTTGCCTCTCCACGCGAGTGAATATAAAAGGGATGGCGCCAAACTCAAGGAAGAACTCCATTCGCTGATCGAAACCCCGATCAAAAGCAAAAAGAAAAAGATAAAATCACGGATGGCTGTCATCAATAACTATCTGATGCCAGTCATGATGCCAATTTATAACGAAGTTCAAGCCCATCCCGGCGGTCCCGTTTGGGTAGAACCTGATCCTGATAATGGACAGTCCTATATAAGCAAGATCATTTTAGAAGACAAGGAATGCACAATTCTTTCTACTACGGACAGCGATATAGTAACCCTTACGAGTGACAAAAAATATGGGTGGGCAAAAGTGTCTGGCGTGAGCATGAATGCAGCGAGACCGGTACCTATTAGCGATAAAAATTTCGTTCTTTTCTATCAGGCGCAAGATGCAAACGAAAACAGCATCGTGGTTGCTTCGTGTCCGGATATGAACCGCACAGGGTATGAATATGTTATCAAACGTTATAACAAAAGGGATAAACTATTGCTTTCTGAAACCAATCCCCCTAATTTATATGACCCGATTCCCATGAAAAAAGGCTTCGAGATCATCGGAGTTGTAATTGCTGTCGCCAAACCAGTATAATGATGGCATGTCAACATCCACTACCCATCCCCATATAAAAACTCCTTTTGTTGCCCTCGAATCGACCGTCATCACACATGGATTGCCGCGCCCACAAAACTTGCAACTAGCCCGTGATATGGAACAAGTTGTTCGAGAGAATGGTGCGACACCTGCCACCATAGCCATCCTTGATGGAGATATCCGCGTTGGTCTGACAGGTACAGAACTGGAACGGCTTGCATACACCGATACCGTCCGTAAAATTAGCCGGCGTGACTTCGCCACTGCCATTGTCAAAAAAGAGTGCGGCGGGACAACCGTTGCAGGCACCATGTTCGCTGCACATCAGGCCGGAATAAAGGTATTTGCCA
>CAZRCR010000286.1:0-4087 GCA_964598615.1 uncultured Anaerolinea sp. | reverse complement strand
CCGGGGCGCGCGTCAGCCACGTTATCACTTCCATCCTCGACCTGAACGAACTCCTGCACGCCGCAGTGGACATCCTCTGCAGCGAATTCAACCTGCATTTCTCGGGCATTTTCCTGCTCTCCGAACACGAACGGACCCTGAACCTGGCCGCCGGTTCCGGCACGGCGGGTGCCTCCCTGCTGGCAGAGGGCTTCTCCCTGTCCGTGGACAACCGCTCGCTGGCCGGGTTGACCGCACTGGAGAAAAAAGCCCGCATGGCTACCGCCGAAGACGACCCGGCCTGCCTGAAACACCCGCTTCTGCAAGAAGCCCGTTCCGAGATCGACCTGCCGCTCATTTTCAAAGACCTGGTCCTGGGCGTATTGACCGTCCAGAGCGCCGAAACGGACGGGTTCACCGAAGAAGACCCGCCCGCCCTGCAATCCCTGGCTGACCAGATCGCCATTGCCATCCACAACGCCCAGTTGCTACGCCAGTTGGATGCCGCCAACCAGGAACTCGTCCGCAGCAAGACCTACGAGGCCATCGCCACCGCCACCGGCGAAGCGATCCACTGGGTGGGTAATAAAGCCGCGCCCGTGCCCGGGTCGGCGCGCCGGGTGCGGGAGGACCTGCTGCGGCTGGTGGCCATTTTCCGAAAGCTCGCCGCCGGTTTCGGGTCCGACCGCGGCCCGCTGACGGGGATCGCCGAGTCCGTTTTCGAGGAGGCCGAAGCCTCCGGCGCGGACCTGTCGGCGCTGGCCGATACACTGCTCGAACTGCCCGAGAAACAGCGTGTCGCGCTGGTCAGTCTTGATTCCATGCTCGAGGACCTGCAGATCATCGAGAACAGCGCCAACACCATCCTGACCATCAAGGAAGACCTGATCGGCCCGGCCCGTCAGCGCAAACCCGCCGCCTTCTCACTGGTAGACGAGGTGACACGCCTCGTGGCGAACATGGCCCTGCCGCACGGCGTGGTGACGGTGGACGCCCCGCCCGACCTGCCGCCCGTCTATGGCGACGCCCGCCAGATCGACCAGGTGTTCAACAACCTCATCAAGAATGCCTGGGAGGCACTTGAAGGGAATCCCGCCCCGCAGATCAAGGTCACCCTGCGGCGCGACAGCGACCCGGCCCTGCTGCAGGTCAGCGTGGCCGACAACGGCCCCGGCATCCCGCCCGAGGTCGAGGAAAGGATCTGGGTCTCGTTCTTCACCACCAAAGGCGGCAAAGGAGGCACCGGGCTGGGCCTCCCGGCCTGCGTGGAGATCGTGCGCCAGAACAATGGACGCATCCGCCTGGAAAGCGAAGTGGGGAAAGGCTCGACCTTTTTTGTATACCTTCCCCTGGCAACCCCATCCCAAACCGAGGAGATGTGATTTTTATGACCACCGTTTTACTTGTAGATGACGAAAAACTGGTACTGCGCAGCCTTGAAAAATCACTGCTGCGCGCCGGTTTCGACGTATTGACCGCCAGCGACTGCCGGGCCGGGTGGGAGACCTTCCAGGCCAACCAGTCAGCCATCCAGATGGCGGTTTTCGACCTGAACATGCCTGGTTTCGACGGGGTGCCCAAGCCCGATGCCGGGATGGACCTGCTCCAGAAGGTGCAGGAAGCGCGTCCCGGCCTGCCAGCCATCATCCTGACCGCTTACGACGAAGTGGGCAAAGCCCGTGAGGCCGCCGGGATCGGCGCGACCGCCTTCTTCGTCAAAGGCCGCGAGCAGGGTCTGGTGGAACTCATCCAGGCATTATTATCGCAATAGATTAAAGAGAGGAAACCATGAAAGCACACGCAACCACCGGCGTGGAACGTCACGCCATGTTACTGAATGCGGCGGCACGCGTCTCGCGCAACGTCGCCTCGATCCAGGACCTGCACCTGCTGCTCAACCGCACTGTGGACATCATCTGTGAAGAGTTCGGTTTCTACTATGCCGGGGTCTTCCTGGTGGACGAGACTGGCGAATGGGCATCGCTGGCGGCCGGACACGGCGAGGCCGGGAAAGCCATGCTGGCGGATGGGCACAAACTGCACATCGGCGGAAACTCGATGATCGGCGCCGCCATCGCCAACCGCGCCGGGCGCATCGCCCTGGACGTGGGAGCGGAGGCGATTTTCTTCAAGAATCCCCACCTCCCCAACACCCGTTCCGAGATGGCCCTGCCGCTCATTGCCGGGGACGAGGTCATCGGCGCGCTGACCGTGCAGAGCGAAGTGGAAGCCGCCTTCAAGGACGATGACATCGCCGTCCTGCAGACCATGGCTGACCAGTTGGGCGTGGCCATCGCCAATGCCCGCCTGCACCGCCAGAACCAGTCCCTGCTGCGCCAGGCCGAACGGCGCGCCCGCCTGCTCAAAGCCGCCAACACGGTCGGGCACGAGGTCACCTCGCTGCTGGAACTCTCGCAGTTGCTGCCGCGCATGGTCGACACCATCGTGGACGCCTACGGCTTCTACTACGCGGGCGTCTTCCTCGTGAACGAGGATGGCGAATGGGCCAGCCTGCGCGCCGCTTACGGCGAGGCCGGGAAGGCCATGCTGGCCGAGGGACACCGCCTGCAAGTGGGCGGCAACTCCATGATCGGCACCTGCATCCGCCTCGGAGAAGCGCGCATCGCCCTCGATGTGGGCGAGGAACGCGTCCACTTCAAGAACCCGCACCTGCCCAACACGCGTTCCGAAATGGCCCTGCCCCTGCGCTTCGGAGAACAGGTGCTCGGCGCCGTTACCATCCAGAGCGTCGAAGAGAAAGCCTTCAGCTCGGATGACATCACCACCCTGCAGACCATGGCCGACCACCTGGCTGTGGCCATCCAGAACGCCTACACTCTCAAAGCCCTCAAGGCCGCCCACGCCGAACTCCTGCGGACAAAGGTCTACGAAGCGCTGACCAGCGCCACCACCGAAGCCATCCACTGGATCGGCAACAAGGCCATGCCCATCACCATGACCATCGCCCGCCTGCAGGAGGAACTGGCCGAAGGCCAGCCTGACCTCGAGTCCCTGAAGGAAGACCTGGTGCTGATCGCCGAGTCGGCGGAACTGATCATCCAGGTGAAGGAACAGCTCATCGGCCAGGCCCGCGAGCAGAAACCCCGCCCGGCATTGCTGGAAGATGTGGTCCGGGCCGCCGTCCGCGCCCGCGGCATCCAGAAGGTCAATGTGGAGATCACCGAGCACGCCACTTACGTGCTGGCCGACAGCACCCAACTGGCGCGTGCCCTCGGCAACCTGTTCCAGAACGCCGCCGAAGCCGGGGCAAAGAACATCGCTGTCCAAGCCGCGGCTACGGAGGACGATATCCGCATCACGGTCACGGACGATGGAGCCGGGATGGCACCCGAGACGCTGTCCAAGGTCTGGTCGCCGTTCTTCACCACCCGTCCCGGCCACCACGGGCTGGGACTTCCCGCCGCCCTTCACATCATCACCCAGTTAGACGGGCGGATCACCATCCAGAGCCAGGCTGGCAAAGGCACCACGGTGGACATCTTCCTGCCCGCCGCCCAGCCCGGCACCGGCGACCCGGGCGCGGCCCCGACCGTCTGCCTGGTGGACGATGACGACGCCTGGGCGCGCTTCGTGACCCGGGCCGTCCCCGCCGTCCGGCGCGCCGCCCAACCCGACGCCTCCGCAGCGCTGATCCTGCTCGACGCGGACTACAGCCAGTTCGACGCCGCGCTCGAGTCCATCCTCCAGGGCGGACTGGCCGCCCGCACCGTCGTCGTCACCGCCGCGCTGGATGTGGACCGGACGATCGTCCTGCTCCGTTCCGGCCTGCGCGACGTGGTCCTCAAACCCTACAGCCCGGCGGAACTGTCCGCATTGTGGGGATAAGACACATCTCTTGTAAACAAAACTCACCCCGAAGCAAATTCGGGGTGAGTTTTTGTAGGTCACGCTTGCAGCCTGACTTGTGAGTCAAGCCTCAATCGCCGGTTAGACTCTCCCCTTCCGTCCCGCCAAAAATACTGTTCGCCAGGTTGATCAGGATCAAGATACCAACCACCAAATTGGGTAGTAAAGAAGCCATAAACGCGACACTCCAGTAATCCCCTCGCGATAGGCTGTCAATGATCGGGATAAGTGGCATAGCGTA
>CAZRCR010000285.1:0-4094 GCA_964598615.1 uncultured Anaerolinea sp. | reverse complement strand
AACCGGGAGACGATCATGGATTTGACGTAGGCTTCCACCTGGGCATGCAGTTCACCGGAGAGATCCTTCGGATCATTGACCAGTTGGGTCTGCCCAACGGAGTCCAACCGGAAGGGGACACGTGCCAGGGAGGAGAGTTCTTCGAGCACGGCGGCTGGCTTGCGGGTCTCGTTCTCGATGTTATCGGCCAGACCGTCGAGCGCGGTATCCAGCGAATCGGTCCGGTCATTGATCTGGGTGTCCAGATCGCTCCCGGCGCGGTCGATCTGTTCCAGCATGGAGGTCAGGAAGTGATCGTGCTCAGTCTGGATGGCGCGTGAGGCCAGGTCGTGCAGGGCCGTTTTGAGGTCCGAGGTGGATGCAGCAAGTTCATCCTGCAGAAGTTTGTACGTGAAGGATGGGTACAGCCCAGTGGGAGTGATGATGGGGGTCTGGATTTGTTCGAGCCAGGCTAGCAGACGCCAGTATTCCTCGCTCTGGTCAGCATCCTTGACACGGCGCTTGACTTCCTGGGCAAGCAGTTCGTTCACATCTTCGATCAGGTTTTCCTTTTCGAAGACGCGGTCACGCTGGGAATAGATGCGCTGTCGCTGGCTGTTGAGCACATCGTCGTACTCGATGAGGTGCTTGCGGACATCGAAGTTGGCGCCCTCCACCCGTTGCTGGGACTGCTCGATCATGTTGTTGACGAGTTTCGCCTGGATGGGGTAGTCTTCGTCGATGTTGAGATGGCCCATAATGTTCTTGACCTGGTCGCCGCCGAACATGCGCATGAGGTCGTCTTCGAGGGAGAGGAAGAAGCGCGAGGAACCGGGGTCGCCCTGGCGGGCGGCGCGGCCGCGCAACTGGTTGTCGATGCGGCGGGATTCGTGGCGTTCGGTGCCGATGATGTGCAGGCCGCCCAGCGAATCAACCGCCAGTTCCTGCTCGCTGTGTTTCCAGAAGCGCATGATCGTTTTCCCGAGGCCTTCGGCAATCCCGGCCTTGGTCAGCGCGTACCCCAAGATATCCCACTCGTTCATCACTTTGCTTTGCAAAATATCTTCGCGCAGGTTTGCCGCACCGATAAAAAGGTCAAAAAGCAATTGGTGGGAATCGGACGGATGTTCGGTAAGGATCTCCACGATTTTTTCGTTCGGGACTCCAAGGGCATCGCCGATGATGAATAACACCCGGGTGAACAACTGGGTATCCGACAGATTGTAAACATTGTCGATATCCTTATGTTCGAGGAAATCCTTGATGGGCTTGACCTGGTTGGTAAGTAATTCGCCGCCGAGTTTGATATCCACACCACGACCAGCCATGTTGGTGGCAATGGTCACAGCGCCGAACGCGCCTGCCCCGGCGATGATCATGGACTCTTCGGTGTGCTTGCGGGCGTTGAGGACCTCATGGGGCACCCCGGCCTGCAGAACGGACTTCAACCGTTCGGCATCCTCCGGAGCCAGTTCAAGGATGGCCAGCAGGCGGGTCAGGTTGGCCGGGTCTTCCGGGTTGAGCGAGAGACCCAGTTCTTTGGCCATCGGTCGCAGGTCTTCGGGGCGCATTTGGTCGATGGGTTTGTTGAGGAAGGCCAGTTCCGGGATGGTGCGTCCATCCTCGATACGGTTATTGGCTTCCAGCCAGGCATGGCGGACGAGTTGGATCTGCATCAGGCGGCGTACCGGTTCGGCGCGCAGCCGGTTCGATACGCGCTCGGAGCTTTCGACCGAGGTGGTGCCTACCAGCAGGGGACGTCCCTGTGTGTGGAAAACGACGATCTCGTGCACAATGGCACGTAATTTGGCCTCCACGGTGCGGAAGATGACGTCGGGATAGTCCTTGCGGCGCCAGAAAACGACTTCCTTCTGCGGGTCATCGCGTTTGGCGAAGTAGGAATATTCATACCCGTCGGCATCCTTTTCCTTGATCTCCACCAGCGGCGCACCGGACCCAAACGCCTGGTACTCCAGGTTGGTGGGAATGGGCAGCACATCAAGTTTGTAGATGCGGTCGAACTCTTCCGCTTCGGTCAGGGCAGTACCGGTCATGCCGGCCAGTTTCTGGTACATGCGGAAGTAATTCTGCAGGGTGATGGTGGCGTAGGTGACGTTCTCCGGCTCCACCCGCACACCTTCCTTGGCTTCCACGGCCTGGTGCAGGCCGTCGGACCAGCGGCGGCCCGGCATCAGGCGGCCGGTGAATTCGTCCACGATGACGACCTTGCCGGCCTGAACGAGGTAATCCTTGTTGCGCTTGAAGAGGTGCTGGGCGCGCAAGGCTTGTTCAAGATAGCCCAGCAGGCGCGCCTGCTCGGGGGTCACATCTTCGGGGCGGTCAGGGTCGCGCAGGGGCTGACCCAGCAACTGCTCCACATGGGCGGTGCCGATTTCGGTCAGGGAGACGGCGCGGTCTTTTTCGTTGACTTCATAATCTTCCTCGCGCAACTGACGGACAAGAACAGCCATCTTGCCGTACCATTCCACATCACCCGAAGCCGGACCAGAAATAATGAGCGGCGTACGAGCTTCATCGATGAGAACGTTGTCCACTTCATCCACGATGGCGTAGTAGTGGCCGCGCTGGACCTTGTCTTCTTTGCGGTAGACCATATTGTCGCGCAGGTAGTCGAAGCCGAACTCGGAGTTGGTGCCGTAGGTAATATCGGCATTGTATGCTTCCACGCGGTCCACGATGCGCATGAATTCCTGGTCTTCGCGTGGATGTTCGCGGGTGGGGTCGAACAGGAAGGCTTTCTTGCCATTCTCGGTGACGGCGGCCATTTGCAGGATGCCGACAGACAGGCCAAGGAAGTTGTAGATGCGGCCCATCCAACGGGCATCACGCCGGGCGAGGTAGTCGTTGACCGTGACCAGATGGACGCCGCGCCCGGTCAGGGCATTCAGGTAAACCGGCAGGGTAGCAACGAGGGTTTTGCCTTCACCGGTGCGCATCTCGGAGATCTTTCCCTGATGGAGAATGGTGCCGCCGATCAACTGCACATCGTAGTGACGCAGGCCGATGGTCCGTTTCGAGGCTTCCCGAATGGCAGCAAACGCCTCGGGGAGGATGTCGGCCAGGACCGCCTGTTCCACCTGCTGGCGTTCCTTTTCATCCTCGATCCCGTCCAACTCTGAAGCAAGGCGGGCGCGGAACTCGTCCGTTTTGGCGCGCAGGGCATCATCGGATAGTTTTTCGAAATCGGCTTCCAGCGCATTCACCTGCGCCACGATATCGGTGGTTTTCTCGATCTGTTTTTTGTTGGGGTCGCCCCCGAAGACTTTGACGAATTTCTGGAGCATGGCAAATCCCTTTCGGGAGGATTATAGCACGGGCGGAAAGTCGGCGCTATTAGAGGGGTGTAAGAAAAAAGTCCCGGCCTCGCGCCGGAACTTTTGCAAAATTCGAACTATTTTTTCCCCACTTTGAAACCGCGCTTCTCCAACTGCCCCAATAAATCTTGCGGCGACTCGTACCACTGGCCCCACTTGCGGGAAATGTGTTCGGTCCAGGAGTAGTTCTCGTACGTATAAGTTTCCTGTTTGCCATTTTCCAGGCGAATCTTGGCGCGTTGTTTTACGTAGTAATCCTGCTCGAGATAGCCATCATCCATCACTTTCATGGCCTCGGCTACTTCCTCGTCGGTGAATTCCGGGTACTTGTCCTCGAAGAGTGTAAAAGAAAGCGGGAAGCGCGGCCGCGGTGGGAACTCCTCGGCGGGATACCCCATTACCAGTTGCACCAACGGGAAGACGCGCGGCGGCAGTTTGAAGTCGCGGGCGATCTTGTCAGCGATATAGGGGGCGGCGCCGAGAAAGCAGGAGAACAACCCCAGGCTCTCCCCCGCCACAACCATATTCTGGGCCATGTAGGCGGCATCCTGGATACCGAAGAAAAGCAGGGACAGGTCGTTCGTTTTCACATCCCAGCCGCGAATCTTCATGAACCGCTCCAGCCGGTACAGGTCCACGCAGATGGTGAACCAGAGCGGTGCGCCGAAGGGGGCTTTCTTGCGGGTGAGCAGTACGCTGTAGAGCTGCGAGGCGAAGGGGGCCTGTTGTCCGGCGCGGACGATGGTCTCGATGACTTCGTCCGAAGGTTTTTCCTTGGTG
>CAZRCR010000284.1:0-4102 GCA_964598615.1 uncultured Anaerolinea sp. | reverse complement strand
GAGACCGATCAGACCATCCAGGAGCAGCGCATCAAGTACCACAGGCAAGCCGGCCTGTTGCGCCTTTTCTTGCACGCTCCGGATGAACGCGGCAGCCGTATCAGCCCTTGAATTCCACTGTTGGAAATCAAGGGGAACGGTTTTGTTCCACGGGGGCAAGACCGCGAAAGTCGCCAGGTCATCCCCGTTCCCATTATCAGAAATCAGGATATACGCCTGAATCATGTTCTCCTTTCTCTGGTTGTTACCAGAAGGGCAGGGGAGCAACCATCCCGCCCACTAATTATCGAGGTTTGTATTAATGTGCGGATACAACCGCTTCATTTCCTGAGTACAAAGGATGTTGCAACCCCGGCGCACAATCCGGCGACCATAAAACTCGTTGATCACTTGTGCGTCCAGCCGAAGATCTGTTTGATATTGCCTGGTCATCTTCCGTCCCGTTCGAGTGTCGTGGCTGGCTATCTTTTCCATCAGACATTGCCAAAACCACTTATTGAACTGCTCGGCATCCCAGGCATCCTCAGGCCAAACCCCAACCTTTACCCTGCCATCAGGATGGGCGGCAAAGAATTTAGCAACTGCGACCAGAGTATGCACATCCGTCTGCCCTTGCGAGGTGAAAAGTGTGTTCACGTGCTACCTCCTTTCCAATTCCACACAGGAAAAGTATGGAACCAGGTTGTTCTTGAATTCCCGGTTGCCTTTCTATAGATCTCTGTTGCATGGTCCCAACATGGTTCGGTTACAAAATAACCACTGGGGATGACGTCAGCCTGGGACAGAACAACGCGCACGACTTTATCGCTATCGCCCCTAACCATCTCCCGTCCGTCCACGCCGCGGAATACATCTGCTCCGAACACAACCGGGAACCGGTCAACCGGGTCGCCCACAAAACCCTCGATGAACCCCAATGCGCCCGGGAGCAAAGTGCGACTTTGCAAGTTCAGGGGCTTGTCGCCAATCATGCGAACAACGTGGCCGGCAGCAGGATAATCCACCTCCTCTCCCCGAATAACCGGAAGAGCAGGTAAGCCTCTTCCTTCCACAAAAGGCCTTGCTGCTTTCCAGGCCTCGCACAGGAAAAAACCATCCACATCAGATTGCCAAACAATACCGACCATGCTCAGTGCCCGGTTTGTGATGCGGTCCCGTTCCAATATCTTTTGGATTCGCCCCGTTGGCCTCAAGTCAAGGCAAGCATTCAGCGTAACCCAGGTTGCGGGATACTTACCAGTTATTTCCTCAATTTGTTTTGCTACATGAGGCCAGACAGCGATCAGTGCATTTCCCATGTTCGGAACCACACCAGTGCATCCGGGCGTCATCAGGTCAGTTACGTATCGAACAAAATGCGACATGCCAATCTCCTCTCGCTGGCTATCAACAAGGCGGTAGTTGGCCGCCTTGTTGCGTGAGTGTTTTACTGAGCGTAGATCGGCTCGTCATCCGCGCGCCAATCGTAGTTGATCTGTTCTCCCTTCATGGCGCACAGGATGCGGTAAGCGATCGTGCCGATGGTAAGAGGCTGGCCACAGACCTGATGGTTGACTGTCGAAGGCACCGACGTAAACTCATCAGTACCGTTCACCTTCTCGACACATATTTCTCCACCGTTGTCCCACATCACCCACCACTTATTATCTCGGGAGACAACCACGGCCTGAGCAGCTTCGCCCAGATAACCAACGCCCTGGCCGGCCAGTTGCCTGAGAAGCGCTTGCGTAAGCCCCAAACCATCGCTGTACCATCCTAGCAAGTTGATTTTGGTAATGGGTGACGGAGGAAGCACAGTCTCCGGTTTGTAGTACGCGCTTGTGTCCTGCCCAAAAGTTGCAACAAAGAGCCGGGCAGTTGCTAGATCGGGGCAAACGCCGCGAACCCCGTGGGACTCGTTGTAGAGTTCCACTTCGCCAAGCCTGTTGTGCCGGTCGTCTTTTCCCACATGGACGCAGAGATGGAATTCCCATTCAAGCCCGGGCGGGAGAATGGATTCATACAGGCTCAGGTCATGTTTCTGCGCCTGCGCCCAGAGAAGTTCGGCTGTAACCGGCTTTTCTTTCTTTGAGCAGACGAGAGCATCATTGAGGATGCCCATACAATCCGTACTCCCGCAATGGGGGCAGGGGATCCGACCATAAACACCATCCAAACTGAAGCCGCCCATCTTATGCCTCCTTTGTTGTGCGAATATCCGGGCAGGGGACGCCAGCCTGTTTGAACAGCCAGCGGATCTTCTTCTCCGCCCAGCGCAGGTCAGCGGGGCGATTGGCAATCGGCTCCTGCTCGCCAGCGGGAACCGGGAACCGGGTGTAGTTATGCCGGGTGAACTTATCCGGTTTCTGGTCGGCCAAAGCATAGGCCTGAGTGGACAACGTCAGGTGCGTGATCTTCCCCTCATTCTTGCCGACTCCCCAGCCCCAGGATATCGAAGCCACATAGGAACAGGGTTTCGCAAACGCGCCAGCATTCATGGCGATCCCTTTCCAACCAGCAGGATGGTCTTCCGGCGTGCACCAGATCTGGAACCCTGCACCCCCTGCCTCGAACAGGGCCAGCGGGTCCGGGTTGGTGGCAATATCAAACTCCCGTGCTTGCAAAAGCACGGGAGCCAAACGCTTATGTTCCGTCGCAAAGGACATTGATGCCTCCTTCTACCTGGTCATCTCGTCCAGGGTTTCCCCGGTCGAGAGAAGGTAGACTTTCCCATCCGGGGCCTGCATAAAGAAAGCGCCCGGACCATTGCCTTCGGCATCGGCAGAAGGGTACACAATCGTCCCATCCCCAAGCACGATAGCAGTTCCGTTTTCCCAACCATCCCAGCCTTCAGCCGCCATCTCAACATCGGTCATTTGTCGGACACCGACGATCATCTGGCCAGTCACGCCATCTGCAATGTTGCCAGCCGGAGCCGGGTAGAGGCACATCGCCTGCAGCCCCAGGCCATCCAGAGGCAGATGCGTCTGAATAGGGGAGGTCGAATAGATGCGGATGGGCGGGGTCATGCCAGCCTTAATAAGTCCCACCGCGGCAAGTTCAGCGCGGAATTTTGACAGGGTGGCATCGGGAACGTCAGAGAAGACAACCCCGCGACGCCCATGTTTATCTTCCAAAACATGCACTCGGATGGTCATCCTGCACCTCCTTCCAGCAATTCGGCAACATCCTGGTCGGTTTCTTCCACCAGGGAGTAAAGAGATGCCTCAATGGCCTGGTCGCTGGCCGGCTGGAGCTCGCCAGTGCCGTGGCAGGTTGGGCAATCTTCGGCGCTGCTGGAGCAGTACGGCCAGAGCACCAGCGCTTCGTGAAATCGGCCATCTTTGCATATCCCATCTGGATACTGGTAAACGATTTTCGGTTCACCAGGGAAGGCGCGCACATTGGGGATATAGCCGTACTCCCACGGCCCATCACCGCTGGCTAACTTACGGACGATCAAGTAGCGCGAACCGCGGCATTCGCAAGCCAGGGATTCCGCCTTCTCTTTGCCAGTGCCGTGACAGTTCGTACAGTGTTTCCCCCAATGGCACGAAGGGCAGCCTTCGCCACGAAGGAACATGTTTGCCTCCGGCACTGTCATGTCGCCTTCCCCCTTGCAAGATGTAATTCCAAAACTATCCCACGGTTCACCGCATTTGCGGCAGAACACATCACCCATGTTTCACCTCCTGAGGCAGTTGCCTCCATCCCAAATACAAACATTGCCAATACGAGCCATCCGGGTCACGAACAACATCGTTGACACTCATAGACGTATGGCGCAAGCCCTTCTTCTCAATCAATGGCCGCGCCTCACCATTGGGGGACCAGTTCTCACCTTGCATCGCTCCGAATACTTCCTCGCGCTTCATGGCTTTAACCCGTCGCACAAAAGCATGGGTTTTGTGCAACGATTTCACGCACAGGTCGAGCCGCTCGAAGAACGTAAAGAGCGCGCTTGGCCGCTGGTAGTAAACCAGATAGGTTTTCATTCACCACCTCCTGTGAAGTTACAAAAACACGAAGCGGACACCAGAGGCGTCCGCTTCGTGTTGATGGTTCTTTGAAAATATCAAGCCAGATCTACATGGTCATGAGTAACAATATCTGCTCATCCATG
>CAZRCR010000283.1:0-4111 GCA_964598615.1 uncultured Anaerolinea sp. | reverse complement strand
CGGGCCTGTACTACCCGAGCAAAGGCATGGGCGTGCGCATCGAGGACACGTACTGGGTCAGCCCGGATGGCAAGGCCGAGGTCCTGGCCGAGTATCCGTATGATTTCGTGCTGCCGATGAAGAAGTGGAAGGGGAAGTGAGTGGGTATTCGTTATTTGTAAATAGTTAATGGTGAATAGTAGACTCTCCGCCCAGATGATGATGTCTGGGCGGAAAGTTTGTTTCTTGCATGGCAATATTATCTTCTGAGCGATGTGCTAAAATGCAACTGAAGCATATTCAAAAATCTCTTTTTTCACTAAATTAAGAAGCGAAATTCTATATGACGATTCTAAAATATCATGGTTTGGTTGTTGAAAATAATAATCTTGGTCAACTACGATTTGGTTTGGGAGAATTAATCGGGAGTTGTCAAAGTTGGGTTTGGATTTTTAACAGAGATAATTTATCCGACTCTGCCCAAGAATTTATAAAACGTTTTGATAATCGAACTTACTGGCAATGCGCGGCTAAAACCCGAGATACTGTCTTAAAACTAACTACATCTATCCATCAATTAAGTAACTTTATCAATATCGTTGAAAATGAGAGCAAGTATTCTTATGACGGGGCTCCCATTGAGACTGCCGCAATTTATTCTAATGCTATGATTTCCATCCCTTATCACCTGGATTCTCTCATTACCTATTTACGAATCTTGGCAGATTGCATAGCTTTTGCCTTGCCATTTTTCTACGAAACGAAAAAAAGTATTTCAAATAGAAGCTTTCGAGGTCATATGGAATGGTTCAACGAAAACAAAACATTTGACATCGAATATGTCAGGATATTAAATGATTATTCCGGCTGGTTCCAGAAATTAGCAGGAAAAGACGTTAAGGGAATACGCGATGTATTATTTCATCGTTTTGGCACTTATCAACTAGGTTGGTCGGGGGCACAAAACGAAAAACATCCCGTTTACATAGGTTTAGTTACAGACAAAGGAATAGTTGAGCCAAATCTACAATTTACTCTGGAAGAAATAATATTCGGCTTATTTGAATACTTAGACGCCACTTACGAACTTTTCGGCAATCGCGTTTTATCAGTCTTTTCGCCAGTTCAGTGGGATCTCCTAGAGAAATCATTGCTGATGAGCTTGAATATGCGACAAGTTCGTTCACAATATCGTTTTTACCCTCTTATTGGAGAAACGAAAAACGTATGACCACACTTTCTCCTGCCCGCATCCTTGCAATCGAAACATCCTGCGATGAGACTGCCTGCGCCGTGCTCGAGAACGGACGGGCGCTCATCGCGTCCACCGTTGCTTCGCAGATGGATATGCACGCCCGCTACGGCGGCGTCTATCCTGAAGTGGCATCCCGCCAGCACGTGCTGTCCATCGTGCCGGTGGTCGAAGAGACACTCGCCAAGGCGCACATGACCATCGGCGACATGAATGCCATCGCCGCCACGCGCGGACCCGGTCTGGCCGGGTCACTGGTGGTGGGACTGAACGCCGCCAAGGGTCTCGCCCTGGGAGCCGGGCTGCCGCTCATCGGTGTCAACCACCTCGAGGGACACATCTACGCCGCCTGGCTGCACCCCGCTGGCGAGGTCCCGCCGCCCGAGCCGCAGTTCCCGGTCATGGCCCTGCTGGTCTCTGGCGGACATACCGAACTCAATCTCATGGAATCCCACCTGACCTACAAACGGCTCGGCGCGACCCTGGACGACGCGGCGGGCGAGGCCTTCGACAAGGTCGCCCGGCTGACCGGTCTCCCCTACCCCGGCGGGCCGTCGGTCCAGAAAACCGCCGAGGAAGGCGACCCGACCGCCTTCAAATTCCCACGTGCCTGGCTGGAAGGGACGTATAACTTCTCGTTCAGCGGTCTGAAAACCGCCGTCCTGAAGGAAGTCAAACGGCTGGAAGCGGAGGGCAAACCCGTCCCGGTGGCGGATATGGCCGCCAGTTTCCAGGCCGCCGTAATCGAGGTCCTGTTCGAGAAGACGATGATGGCCGCCCGTGAGTATGGTGTAAAAGATATCATTGTGGGCGGCGGCGTGTCGGCCAACAAACCCCTGCGGGAGACCTTCCTGGCGCAAAAAGAATTCAAAGTCCATATCCCGCCCCTGCGTTACTGCACCGACAATGCTGCCATGGTGGCCGCGGCCGGGTATTTCCGTTACGCGCTCGGTCACACCGACGGGATGGAGATCGACATCCTGCCCACCTGGCCGCTCTCGTAAGTCCCGCTTTTCCATGCTTAAAACCAAACCGCCTCAGGCTGCGATAGCCTCAGGCGGTTCGCTTTAAAAACGCCAGCGTTGTTTCAGAGTGCAATTGAATATACAATAGGTTAAACATTTCGAGAAAGGGCGAAAATCATGAAGAAGTATTTGCATTGGAACATTTTCATTTTGATACTGGCCCTGGTCGCATCGTCTTGCAACGCACCGGCAACACCCATCCCCACAGACACGGCCACTCCAACATCATCAACAGCGAACTTGCAGGTGGCCTATATAAAGGATCGTAATGTCTGGATCTGGAGTGAAAGCGGCGGGAGGCGAGCCCTGACCGACTCAGGGGATGTTCTGGATGTAACCATCTCGGATGATGGAAAAATCATCGCCTATGTTCGGGAGGCCGTTCCTTTGGAGCAAGAGCAAATCTGGGTCATTGGCGTGGATGGGAGCGATCCGCGCCTGCTGGTCAGCGAGGAGGATTTGCGCGCTGCAAACCCGGAGGCTATTTCGGATGTTATCCGAGGTCTCGGCCCCTATGAATTGGATTGGCTCCCTGGCACACACATCCTGTATTACAACACCCGGGCGCTCATGGAATATGGAATATGGTTGTACGATGATCTCTATACAGTCAATGCGGATACACTTGAAAAGACCACGATCCTGTCGTCTGGAAATGGCGGTATGTTCTATCTCTCCCCTGACGGAAGCCAGGTGGCTCTCGTCACGCCCACCACCATCAGCCTGGCTAATATCGACGGGAGCAATCTGCGGTCTGGTTTGGTAACCTTCCCGGAAGTCGGAACTTATAGCGAATATCGCTATTACCCCCGACCCATCTGGGCCGCGGATTCCAGCGCAATCCGGGTTGCCATTCCCCCCGAGGACACTTTGCAGGAACCGATCGGCCCAACCAACCTGTGGCATATCCCTGCAGATGGCTCTCCGGCGATCTTGATCGGCAGCATCGATGCGATCCCCTTTGCATGGCCGGATAACGCCATTTCGCCGGATTTAGAACACATTGCCTATGTCAAATCCGTAGGGGGTTCTGCCGATAATATTACTGAATTACACCTGTCCAACCCAGAGAATACATCAGATACAAACTACAGGACAGGCGAAAATATCCGCTTCGTGAGTTGGCTGCCAGACTCGAGCCGATTTCTCTTCGTATCCAGAGACAAAGACGCCGTCAGCGGTCTTTACCTGGGAACTGTGGATGGCACACCTAGTCTATTGTCCGCAGGTGAGGTGATCATCCATCAGATTGTCTGGCTCAATCAAACCCATTATCTTTACACCGTGCAAGGACAGGGCATGTTCGAATTGCGCTATGGTACGGTCGAAAGTCAGATCACTCTTCTGCTCGATTATTGCGACATCGCAAAGGAGTTTGATTATTCAAAATAAGGGAACTGTTTCCCGGTCTCTTTTATTAAATTTCCCTGCGCCTGATTAAAACCAAACCGCCTGAGGCTGTCCCGGCCTGAGGCGGTTTGGTTTGAGGAGAATGCAATTTCCATTATATGCGCGGAGTTAAGAGATTGCTGAACTTCGGTTAAGAGTTGGATGAGAGGGCAAACCGTTGGAACCCCCGCCTATACATTTCCGTCAGTAGGGAACAAAAAGCATCCCATCTACGTATAATGGACACAGACAGGGTCTGGAGTTAAACCATTCTTTCAATCGTCAGTGGGAATACGGGAAGGAGGTGGTTGCGGGAGGGAAAGCTTTTCGACTTTATCCGATACATGCTCTTGATATTTTTCTCTAGGAGGAGAAGAATGTCCCCAAAATACACCAAACTATATGCCGCGCTTGCCGGCCTGGTGAGCGTCAGTTTGATGCTGGCAGCCTGCGGCGGCAAGCCAGG
>CAZRCR010000282.1:0-4122 GCA_964598615.1 uncultured Anaerolinea sp. | reverse complement strand
AACAGCTTCATTTCCTTTTCTCCGTTTTCTTTCCTTGAACCAACCGATGCCCCTTGGCTTCCCAGCCCTGCGCTTTTACGATCCGCCAGGCTGTTACCGATGAACAGTGAAACTGCTCTGCCAGGTCGCGGACCGGGGGTACGTAACCAAGTTCCTGGATCCGATCCTGGATGTTTTTGCAGAGCTGATCGTACGCGGCGATGGTAAGTCGGCTCATTTGGTTATGTCTTCCTTCCCTGGCGTTAGCCAAGGAATTTTCTTTGGTTATGCTGCGATAGCAGCGCTTGCCGCCGGCCGGCAGGCCGACGCATGGAAACAATTGTTTCCAATTATTTTCTGCGCCTTGCGCCGTGGTTTGCTTTTGGCCTGATGTGCATATTGAAACATTTGTATCATATCCATTTCTTCAGCGAGAGTCAAGAGATCCTGACTGGACTGTAAGGTTCGACCCCTGAAAAAGATGCAAGCCGTCGGGTTGAGGGGGGCAACCCGAACGGCCTGCACTCTTAGTTTACAGGATTATGACCATCCAAGTCAAGGGATTCCGCGGCGATTTTTACAGTCCCCCGCTTGTCGGTCCATTTTTGATTTTGTATCCTTTCTTCTGCTTGCGGGCTACGATGCTGAGAGCAAGGCTCTCCGCAGTTTCCTTGCTCTCACACGGGATCGCACGTTCTTGCTGGAAACTGCTCCGCAGGTTGCCCCAGGCGCAGACCACTGCCCACGGTTCAAGGATCGTGGACTGCACATGGACTGAGTACCAGCGGTATACGCGCTTTGGCGGATCAACACGGTGCATAACAATCAAGGGCGTGGTTGGCATAAGGTGTCAATCTTGGGCGACGAGGTTCCTTGCTCTTGCTGGCGGTAGCCAGCCCAGGGCGGCGATAGCCGACCCAGCGGCGGCATCCGCCTGCGCCCTGTAACGACGGCGGTAGCCATAGAGACGGGGCGCAAGGCGGGGTACGCCAGCGCCAGGCCGTTAGGCCAACCGAGGCCGGCAGGCCGAGGCGGCCGGGATGACTACGCTGGCTTTTTCACCGGAATTTGCAAGGACTCTTGAAAGGGCCACCCGGACATATCCTCGATCAGACCCTCTGCCCGGCGCCTGATCTCTGCCGATGTGTGCCAGTTGATGCTTGATGCAACGACACAGGATGTGTCCATCCCACTGACCAGGTTACCAGTCAGGTTGAGCTCGATGTGACCGTTCTTGCCGTCCGGTTCCCCGACCGCTTTGCAGTAGCAGTACACCACAGCGGCCAGACGGTCGAGCGCCCAGACAGGATGGCGTTGGGGACCGGCCACAACGAAGAAGTTCACGACGGGGGTCGGTTGACCTGGTGTGTCCAGGATGCCAAACCTCACCGCATCAAAATCCAGTACCCCGTCGATCCTTGCGGACGCGTAGGCTGCGTAACTGGTTATCATGTTGTTCATGGGCTACCCATCCCGTGATACAAAGTTGGGGAGGGGGAATCCCTCCCCTTGGTTGAATTGTTTACTCGTTCGCAGGTTGTTCTTTCTTGTCCAGGGCAATAATCGTATCTGCCCAGATGACGAACGATGCCTGGGCCATGCCGGCTTTCTCGCCTTCTTCGACGATCCAGGCGCGCGGTCCGCCGGTCTCTTTGTCCGGGACCAGTTTGCCCTCGATGTACAGGCGGCTGCCCTTTTTCAGGTTGAGCTTCTTGACCACTTCAGCCAGGCCGCCCCACCACTCGATGGTAGCCCATAAGGCATTGTCGTCGAAGGGGGAGTTGACTGCGAAGCGGAACGAGGCCACCGTTTTGGCAACTTCGCCTTCGCCGATGTTCTTGACCGTGATATCCGATCCCATCCGGCCAATCAGGTTGACTCTGTTTAGATCCATACTGCTTTCTCCTTTTTGGGTTTGAATTCGATCACGGCCGGGGCCGTGTTGATCGCAAGGAATGTCGTATAGCCACTTCCAAATAAGGGGGTTACTTGCCAGATAAGCCACTGAGATCTGTGATCCGTGTGATCTTCTCGCGGGTGACGTTCACGCCCTCGCACGACTCTTGGCCGGTTAGTTTCTGCCAGAGGTAAGATGCCGCAGCCTCGTCGTTCCCCAAGACGCGCCGGTATACGTTGCCCAGGTTTCCAGACAGGAGGCTGTAACTGCGTGCCAGGGTCCGCGTGATCTCGTGCAGCAGGGCGGTTTTGTTCCTGGCGAGCTGCTCGCAGTCCTCGTTGACCTGGTAACGGGTTTCCCGGTTGATCACCCGCGAGATGGCAAACCGGACGGGATCATCCACGCCCCGCATGGTCATGGCCTGAATAATCCAGGCGACCAGCGGCCAGGCTGGGACGTTGAGGCTGCGAAGTTTGGCCTGGGTCTTGGGGTGCATGTCCATGGACTTGAAGAGTTCTTCGAGATCCCAGGCATCCCCAACCGGATCTGAAAGAGAAATATCCCGACCGCCCGGTTCTTGACCGGCTTCAGGCTTGTCGGCGTCGGAAGACTCGCGCGCAATTAAGGCCGGTCGGTCTTTATCCCTATTAGGGATTCGGTTTAAGAGATTAAGAGATTTAAAGACTCTGCAAACCGCGCGCAAATGGTCTACAAACCGCGCGCTAACGATGCTACAAACCGCGCGCTTATCGTCTACAAACCGCGCGCGAATGGGGTCGTCCGATACTACAAACCGCGCGCTAATCGAGCCTTGCGATACTACAAACCGCGCGCAGCCGATACTACAAACCGCGTACGAATCGCCGATCAGGGCAGAAGCGTTCGCCTGGTCGTCGAGCGCCTGATCGAGCGCCTGGCTCGCCTGCTCGTTCAGGGCAGCTTCGAGTATCTCCGCCGGGATCTCTTCCAGGAGAACCTCGAAGGTCCGGGGCGAGGTTGCGAAATCAAGCACCTTCGATGTAGTTTCCCGCAGGTAGAACGCCATGACTGGGAAAGAGAGTTTGCCTTCCTCGCTAGCCTGACGGCCACCAGCTCGTTGTCCTTTTCCAGTCCGATTGCTTTTCCCGCGTGACTCGGAGTGCTTCCCGTGAAGCCAGCGTTTGACTGTGGCCGGGGTCACGCCCAGCCAGGATGAGATCTCAGCGTACCCGCCATTGACCTTTACCGTGTTCCGCTGTTCGCCGTTCTCCGGGTCTTCCCAAGCCAGGTCACGGATCAACGTCACCAGCCAGGCCGGACCGGTCCCCAGATAGGGCAGGATGTGTTCTGCGAAGAAGTGGGTCACACCGATCCGGTCCCTGTCCGGCATGATGTGCTTGTGCAGGCTGCTGGCCAGGGTTGCTAGGCGTTCCGCCGGGATCAGATCTGCGAACAGGGAGCGCAGGATGGCGGCTACCGTCTCGGGTTTGTCGCCCGGCTGGGCATGAACGCCTAGGGGGATCAGCTCGTCAAGTGGCGCCACGGCTGCCGCTTCGATGGCCTTTTCTGGTCCGCCCAGTCGTTCGATGTTGGCAGCCAGCCAGGTCCGCAGGGATCGGGCATCCGCGGCGGTCAGGGGCAGCGTCATTGCAACGGTGTACCGGCGGGGCAGACGCTTTGGGGTGCTGCTGCTGGTATCCCACTCCGGGGTGACCGCGCTGGTCGAGACGAGGCCCTGAAGCCGGTCCCAGGTGGCAGGATCTCCCACCTTGTTCCAGAAAGTGCTTATTGCCATTCCGCTCCTGGCCGCGATGGATTGACCTGAGAAGCGTTCCCGCTTGGTTCCGCTGCGGCCACCGGCGTTGAAAGCAGCTTGCCGGAAGGACAAGTACAGCCAGCCCAGGTCCGGGCCGATCAGGGGCAGGTGACGCAGGAAGTACCGGGAGACCAGGGTGACATGATCCGGGACCACGATCTCGTCGTGTGCCAGGTCGTAGTCCGCAACAACTTCCAGCTCCTCACCCTGGGACTGGCCCTGCGGCGCCACGGGTTCGGCCTTTGCCGGTTCCTCGTCATCCAGGGAGAAGATCTCCTCCTCCACATCGGCGACCGTGAACTCGACCGAAACGTTGCAGTTCATCATGCCCATCAGGAGGCGGGTGACGGTGCTCGCCAGGCGGCTCTCCAGCCAGTCACGCGCGTATACGTTACGGACCCCGACCGTGAACAGACCGTCCTCGTATCGGACCAGTTTCGTATCACGCACC
>CAZRCR010000281.1:0-4140 GCA_964598615.1 uncultured Anaerolinea sp. | reverse complement strand
CCGCCGCTCGATCCGCAAATACACCGACCGGCCGCTCGATCAGGAGACCATCACCCTGCTCCTGCAAGCGGCGATGGCCGCGCCGACCGCCTGCAACAGCCAGCCCTGGGAATTCATCGTGATCACCGAACCCGAAATGCTGGCGAAAGTCCGCGCCAGGTTGCCGTTCGCTCAGCAGAATGCCCCGTGCGGGATCGTGGTACTCGGCAACCCGGAACGGGCCAACAACTCGGTCGGACGCGGCTTCTGGGAACAGGATTGCTCTGCGGCCATGGAGAACATGCACATCGCTGCGGTGGGACTGGGCCTCGGCTCAGTCTGGATCGGCATCCACCCGGTCGCGCCGTTCGTGAAGGCCACGCGGGAGGCGCTCAACATCCCGGAGAACGTCATCCCGCTCGGCATGATGCACGTCGGTTACCCGGCAGAGGAAAAACCGGCTCGCACCCAGTACGATGAACATAAGGTTTTCTGGCAAGTGTACGAGAAGCGCAAGAAACGCGCCAAAGTGAAGAACGCCAAGTTACTGCCATGATCCATCTACAATCCACCCAACTCCGCCCGCTCCCCAATACCAAGGCTTTCCCCTTTTCCCTTCCCCTGCTCCAAAACCTGGAAGAGATCAAATTCACGTCCCCGGTGACGCTTTTCGTGGGCGAAAATGGTTCGGGCAAATCGACCATTCTCGAGGCGCTGGCCTGCGCTGCCGAGATGATCGTGGTTGGCAGCGAAAGCACCAAACGTGACCCGAGCCTGGCCCATGCGCGTGAACTGGCGAAATACTTCAAGTTGACCTGGACCAAGCGCACCAAGCGCGGCTTTTTCCTGCGGGCCGAGGATTTCTTCGGCTACGCCAAGCGCATCAACGAAATGCGCGCCGAGATGGAAGCCGAACTGGAACGTGTGGAAGTGGAGTACAAGGACCGCAGCGCCTTCGCCCGTGAACAGGCCCGCATGAGTTTTTCCAACGAACTGGGCGGCATCCGCCAGCGCTACGGCGAAGGCCTCGATACCCACTCGCACGGCGAAAGTTTCATCGCCCTGTTCCAGTCCCGTTTCGTGCCGGATGGTTTGTACCTGCTCGACGAACCCGAAGCCCCGCTCTCGCCCATCCGCCAACTGGCGCTCATCGCCGCCATCAAAGACATGGTCGCCCAGAACGGACAGTTCGTCATTGCCACCCACTCGCCCATCCTGATGGCCTACCCCGGCGCAACCCTGCTGAACTTCGAGAGCGGGCACATCAGCCCGGCGCACTACGATGACCTGGAGCACGTTCGCCTGATGCGCGATTTCCTGCAAAACCCCGAAGCCTTTTTGCACAACCTATGAACCTGCCGCCCGATTTCGTCAACAACATCATCCACTCTTACCGGGAGGCGGGTCAACGCTATCTCGACACCCTGCCAGACCTGCTGGCCGACGCGGCCCGCCGCTGGGACCTGACCCTGGGCGAACCCTTCCTGCTCTCCTACAACTACGTCTGCGCCGCCACGCGTGCTGATGGCACCCCTGCCGTGCTCAAGGTCGGCGTCCCTAATATTGAACTGACCAGTGAGATCAACACCCTGCGCGTCTACAACGGCGAGGGCTGCTGCCGCCTTTACGAAGCGGACCCGGAAGCCGGGTTCCTGCTCCTCGAACGACTGCGCCCCGGTGCCATGCTCACCACCCTGGCGGACGACGACCGCGCCACGGAGATCGCTGGCAACGTGATGAAACGCATCCAGCGCCCGGTCCCGGCTGTGGACGGGTTCCTGTCGCTCAAAGACTGGTTCGATGAGTTGCAGTCGCTTCGTCCGCGCTTCGGCGGCGGGACAGGTCCCTTCCCCGAAAAAACTTTCTTCATCGTCGAAGGTCTGATCCGCGACCTGTTTGCCGAAGCGCGTCCGCAGGTGCTCCTGCACGGCGACTTCCACCACTACAACGTACTCTCGTCCGAACGCGGCTGGCTGGTCATTGACCCCAAGGGCGTGGCCGGACACCCCGAGTATGAAGCCGGGCCATTCTTGGTCAACCCGTACAACTTTGTGCCGGAGGAAAGTGAAGCCATCCGCCGCGTCCAGCGGCGCATCGCCATCCTGTCCGAGCGCACCGGAATGGAGCGTCAACGCTTGCTCCTTTGGGCCACCTGCTTCAGCGTGCTCTCGTCCTTTTGGGACACGGAAGCGGATGGGACCGGGGGCGAAACCTGCCGGGCCTGGACCGAAATCTTCCTGAAGACAAAGATATAATCACGCCCATGCAAACCCTCGTCATTGGCGACATCCACGGCTGTTTCGTTGAACTCCAGGCCCTGCTTGAAAAGGCGGGCCTTTCCGGCAGTGATCAGATCATCACCACCGGCGACTTCATCGACCGCGGCCCCGAAACGCCCCAGGTGGTGGATTTCATCCGCCGCACGCCCAACTTCCGCACCCTGATGGGCAACCACGAGTACAAGCACCTGCGCGCCCGGCGCGGCGAGATCCAACTGGCGCTCACCCAGCGCATCACCTGTTACCAGTTGGGCGCAGTCTATCCGGAGGTCATGGACTGGGTCGCAGGTCTGCCCTTCTACCTGGAACTGCCCGATGCAGTGCTCGTTCACGGGCACCTGGAACCAGGCATTCCGCTGAACCAGCAGAACTCGTCCGTGCTGCTGGGCATGCCGGGCGGCGATATCATCCTGCGCAACCGGTATGACCGTCCATGGTACGAACTCTATGAGGGCGAGAAGCCGCTCATCGTGGGACATCACAACTACAACGATTCCGACCAGCCATTGATCTACCACGACAGGGTATACGGTCTTGACACATCTTGCGTCAAAGGCAAAGCCCTGACCGGGCTGCTGCTACCGTCTTTCCGACTACTCTCCGTCCCCAGCCGCGGCAACCTGTGGGGACGCGTCCGGCGTGAGTATGAACGCATCGAACAGCGCGAGGTCCCGCCGCGTGACCTGCCCTGGTCCGAGGCTGACAACCAGACCTTGGAGAAACTGATACGCAAGATCGAGGTGCTCAACCAGGTGGTCATGTCCCGGCTGGAAGCAACACCCACCTACGAAAAAATGAGCCGACGCCAGCAGGCCAAACTCTTCAAGGCCGAAGTGGGCGACGGGTCCTATGGACGCTTAATGCAAATGGCACGCGCCGGTACGCTCGACCCGGATCGGGCGCGCAAAGCCTTGCGAGATCCCAAACTGGTGTACCAGTTGCTGGCTGACTGAGAATCAAAGGGCTGTCCAAAAAGTGGGCAGCCCTTATTTATTCTTGTTAAGTGCAGTTTCAGGATTTGGAGGGATTTTCGTCGTCGCTCCCCCATTGGGCGGGGTTGGAGTCGATGTAGAGCCAGGTCAGTTCGAGGTCGTGTTGGTTGCGGAGGATGTGGTCGTAGTAGTTGTGTTGCCAGACAACCGCGCCTTCGGTATTCCGTAAAAGATTGATCTTTTTTGTGGAGACGGTTTTGAAAGCGCCGATCAGGCTGCCAAGAGATTTTTGTTTCCCTGTAGGGGCGGTTCGCGAACCGCCCCTACAGTCATCGGTGATCATCAATATTCCGTGGAAATGATTGGGCATGACGATCCATGCACCTAATTCGACATACGGGTATTGGGTTTCCAACCATTGCCAAGTTTCGGCAACAATCTCCCCATGTCTATTCAACCGCATTTCCCCATTGACCACCTCGCCGAACAACGCCGCGCGTCCCTGCGTGACGATAGTGACGAAATATCCGCCCGCCTGGGAGTAATCATATCCCTGCAAACGCATGGATCGGCGATGATGGATTCTTGGATCGTATGGCACTTTTTCTTCGCTAACCATCGTCATAGCCAAGTATGAATGCTCGGCGTCTCTTCCTTGTGAGGAGGAAGGATTTT
This sequence comes from uncultured Anaerolinea sp., assembly GCA_964598615.1. Classification (GTDB taxonomy): domain Bacteria; phylum Chloroflexota; class Anaerolineae; order Anaerolineales; family Villigracilaceae; genus UBA877. The sequence continues at coordinate 275 of CAZRCR010000281.1, read as the reverse complement.
GTCCGTCCAGTAATCCATCGAAGAACGCAATTTCCAGTATGTACCGAGGGCCGCGAGAATGGCCACAAATAACACTGGATATTCCAACCAACTCATCATTACAAAAAGACCGCTAGCCAAGATAACGAGTTCTTGCGATGCAAGATTTGAAGGATCCGTTTTGGTAAGAATGGCTATCACAAGAATGGCAGGAAGAAAAATGGCGAGGCCCACCAGTACTGGGCAGTGGCTAACTTGATGGGCCAATGAAGTCAATCAAGTGAGCCGGGTAGAAT
>CAZRCR010000280.1:0-4172 GCA_964598615.1 uncultured Anaerolinea sp. | reverse complement strand
CTTGATCTTGAAGATCTCGCCGCCCGCCATCGACGGTCCGTCCGAGATGCCGATCCAGCCGACCGGCTTTTCGTTCCAGACATGCAGGGCCAGGGTGGTGTCCACTTTCGGGTTTTCGAGAACGCCGTCGGCAATCATTTTCTCCGCGCCGCCCAGACCTTCCTCGGCGGGCTGGAAGGCCAGCTTGACGGTCCCTTTCAGTTCGCCGCGGTGGGCGTGGAGCAATTTTGCAACCGTCAGCAGCACGGCGGTGTGACCGTCATGCCCGCAAGCATGCATAACGCCGGGGTTCTGCGAGGCGTACTCGGCCCCGGTCTGTTCGGTGATGGGCAGGGCGTCCATATCGGCGCGCACGAGTACCACCGGGCCGGGCTTTGCACCCTCGATGAGCGCCACCACGCCGGTGCCGCCCACGCCGGTGGTCACTTCCAGGCCGAGGGCGGTCAATTCTTTGGCAACGATGCCAGCCGTGCGGATTTCCTTGAATCCAATCTCGGGGTGCATGTGGAAATCGCGGCGCATGGCGCGGGTGTAGTCGAACAGGGATTTGGCTTCGGAAATATAGTCGGTCATGGGTGCTCCTGGGAGTGCAGGCTTGAGCCTGCACCTGTGGTAAGCAGCCTGAAGGCTGCACTCCAAATGGATTAACGGAATTTCAGCGTGCGGAACTTTTCTTCGTAACGCGGATTTTCATCCGTGCTGTCTTCGGTGTGGCGTGAGCGCATGCGCTTCTCGAACTGGACCGGGTCACCGATCTGCGACTTGTGCTCTTTCAACGCCCGGAGTTTTGTTTCCCAACTGTCGGTCACATCGAGAATGACGTTTGGCTGGCTTGTCAGAGAGACCCAGACCTCGCGCGGGGTGTGCGGCTCGAGGCCCTCGTCCCGCAGGAGTTCCGGGAAGAAGTGGATGTTCCCGGCGGCGGGGAAAGCTGCGTCGAGAACGACCTGCCCGGCGGCGCGGTGGTCGGGGTGGTTCAATCCGTAGCCGGGGAAGGGGAATAGGTTGGTGGGGTCGCAGGTGACGAGGATGTCAGGTTTGTGCTGGCGGATGGCGCGCACAACTTCCCGCCGCAGGTCGAGGCTCGGGACAAGGTACCCGTCTTCCAGGTCCAGGAAGCGGATGGATTTGGCGCCGATCACGTCTGCTGCGTTTTTCTGTTCCACATGGCGGAGAGCGCAGAGCTGTTCGGGGGTCACGTCTGGCCCGCCGCCTTTGTCGCCGCAGGTCAGCAGGAAGTAGTGGATCTCGTGTCCGGCGCGTGCCCAGCGAGCGAGCGTCGCACCGCAAAAAAATTCCGGGTCATCCGGATGGGCCAGGATGACCAGGATTTTTTGTGAGATTTCCCAGATGCCGGGTTGGTCTGTCATTTCTTCTTTTCGCAGGTTTCGCAGGGTTGTTCGGACTTGCGCCGCAGGGCTTCGAGTTCGTCCCACGGCTGGATGTCATCGCGGGGGAATTCACGTGCGCCCACGTCGGGCAGTTCAACGCGCACAGTCATCCGCATGGGGTTCACATCCAGCACTTTGCCTTCTCCCATAGGCGTGACGACGCGCTTGTTGCGCTTGGGAAGTTCCTTGCGGGCGGCGGCGTACTGCTCGTATTCGTACACGAGGCAGCAGCGCAGGCGTCCGCACATGCCGGTGATCTCTTGCGGGGTGAGCGAGATACCCTGTTCTTTGGCCATCTTGATGGAAATGGGACTGAACTCGGTCAGGAACTTCGAGCAGCAGCGGGTTTCAAGACCGCAGGCACCCATGCCGCCGAGCAGTTTGGCCACGTCACGCGGGCCGATCTGGCGCATTTCCACCTGGGTCTGCGGGTACTGCTTCTGCATATCGTGGCGCAGGGATTTCAGGTCAACCTTGTCTTCGCTCTCGGTGCTGAACATGAACGAGAGCCGCGAGCCGTCGAAGGAGTATTCCGAGGCAACGATCTTCACGCCGGAAAGCTTCAGTTGATGGGCGCGCTCCCGGCAGGCGATCATGGCTTCGAGTTCTTTTTGCGCCCACATGCGGCGCAGGACGAGGTCGCGAGGAGTAGCGATGCGTTCGACCGGCTTCCAGCCTTCCGGCGGAGGAGCGGCGTCTGTGACGATCTGGGTCACTTCGCCCAACTGTTTGCCGCGCGACGTCTCGACGATGACATGGTCACCGACCTTGACCTGCGGCACGGACGAAGCGTCGAAGTGGTAGGATTTTCCCACCTGTGCAAAACGGATTCCAACGATAAGTTGAGGTATGGGCCGAATTATACCGTGAAACAGTTTTATCCTGAAATTCGACTGGCTTTGGAATATAAAAGCAGTCTCCCCGTTTTCCGGGGAAACGAATGGATTTTTCAGGCCAGAATGATATTCTTGAACAGGTAGATGATACCTACCGTGAACCCAATAATGACCACGATCCAGCGCAGGGTCGCAGGTTTCACTTTACTGGCGAGTTTTCCCCCCAGCGAGCCGCCGAGCAACGCACCGGCTGCCATGACCAGCGCCACGATCCAGTTGACCTTGCCGGAGAAAACAAAGAACAACGCTGCAGCCAGGTTGGCTGCGAAAGCAACAGCCTGTTTGACGGCGTTCAGGCGGGTCAGGTTGTCGTTCATCACCAATCCCAGCACAGCCAGGATGATGACGCTCAATCCGGCGCCGAAGTAGCCGCCATAGATGGCGGCCAGGAAGACCGGGAAAAAGGCCCACAGTTCGCTGGCGGGTTGGGTCTTGCCCTGTTCCTGTCGCCGGGTCAGCCACTTGCGGACCGGGTTCTGGATGGCCAGCAGGGCGGAGGCCAGCAGGATCAGGAAAGGAACGAGCTGAGTGAAAAGTTTTTCGCCGGTATTCAACAGCAGGAACCCACCCACAGCTCCCCCGAGCAGCCCGGCGGGAATGAGCAGCCACAGACGTTTCTTCTGGTCCTTCAGGTCGTTCTTTTGCGCCAGTGTGCCGCCGATGTAGCCAGGCAGGAGTGCCACGGTATTGGTCACATTGGCGGAAACCGAAGGCAGGCCGACCGCCATGAGGACGGGAAACGTGATCAGGGTTCCGCCTCCGGCGAGGGCGTTGATGAGTCCGGCTGCGACGGCAGCGAGGCCGGCGAATACATATCCAAGTACGGTCATATCCTAGTCCTTGATGAGAAATGTCTTAATTGTTCTTGGTCTGACAGGTCAAAAAGTCTTACAAGTCGAGCGGCGTTTCGTTGCCGTCGGGGAGGTTGACGGTGTATCGGGCAGACGGCTCTTTGATGATCTTGTTTTTCGAATGTGCAAGATAGGAGATCAGGGAGTTGAGTTGGCGTTCGATCAGGTTGGCTTTATCGTATAAACTTTGAAAACGCTCTTTGGAAATATAGGTCAAGTCCTGAGCAATATAACATTGGGACTGTACTTCCGAATTTGAGCGGCGCGCAAAACCAAGAAAGCGGACAAATTCTGCGTCTGACCCGGCATTGAATCCTTCGGCGATATTGCTCATCACCGACACAGCTGCGCGACGAATTTGATCTTTGAGTCCAAAATCACGCCCGAATTCGTTTTGACCAGAAACCTCGTAGATGCACTTTACCAACTCGCGGGCAGATTGCCAGACATGTAAATCTTCAAAGTGCTTTACGGTTGGCATAGGTTCTCCTAAAGTCTAACAGGTCTTACAAGTCTTACAGGTCTAACAAGTCTATCGATCAACTTGTCAGACCTGTTGGACATCACGACTTGTTCGACTTATCTACCTTTGCCCAACTATCCTTCAAGGTTACGGTGCGGTTGAAGACCGGTTTGCCGGGAGCAAAGTCCAGGTCGGCACAGAAGTAGCCGGTGCGCTCGAACTGGAACTTTTCGCCCGGTTTGGCTTCTGCCAGGGATGGCTCGACGAAGCAATCGGTCAGCACTTCGAGCGAGTTAGGGTTGATGATGCTTTCAAGGTCTTCGCCATCATCCGGGCGTTCGACGGTGAAAAGCTGCTCGTAGAGCCGGACCTCGGCCTTGACGGCATGTTCAGCGGAGACCCAGTGGATGGTGGACTTGACCCGTCGTCCATCGGGGGCATCGCCGCCGCGCGTGGCCGGGTCGTAGGTGCAGTGTACCTCGGTCACCTCACTCGTGACCGGGTCCTTGACGACCGAGGTGCAGGTGATGAGATAAGCGTAGCGGAGCCGGACCTCGTTGCCGGGGTACAG
>CAZRCR010000279.1:0-4176 GCA_964598615.1 uncultured Anaerolinea sp. | reverse complement strand
ATCCAATTGTGGTTTAATTGACTCATGGGCACCCTCTACCTGGTCGCAACCCCGATCGGCAATCTCGAAGACTTCAGTCCGCGCGCCATACGGACGTTGCGCGAAGTGACGCTCATCGCCGCCGAAGATACCCGGGTGACGCAAAAACTGCTCACCCGCTTCGACATTCACACCGAAACCACCAGTTACTTCGAGCATAATAAACTTACCAAACTGGACATCATCCTTGCCAGGCTGGCCGCCGGGGACGTGGCGCTCGTCTCTGATGCCGGGACACCCGCCATCAACGATCCCGGCTACGAACTGGTCAAAGCCGCACTCGCAGCGGGGCATGCGGTCTGTCCCATCCCCGGACCATCCGCTCCGCTGGCGGCGTTGGCAGCTTCGGGCCTGCCCACCGACGCGTTCCTGTATCTCGGCTACCTGCCGCGCAAAGCCTCCGAACGGAAGACGCTTGCGGCGCAAGTTTCCAGCCTGCCCTACACCTTGATCTTCCTCGAATCCCCGCACCGCCTGTTGGATGCATTGGCTGACCTCCGCTCCAGCCTCGGTGACCGTCCCGTCGCAGTGGCGCGTGAACTGACCAAGGTTCACGAGGAGATCTGGCGCGGGTCCATTTCGGGAGCCGTCGAATACTTCACACAGAACGAGCCGCGCGGTGAGTTCACGCTTGTGGTGGGAGGCATGGTGGCGGAAGAAAAAGTCAGGTGGACCGAAAACAAGGTGATGATCGCCATCAAGTTCGGTCTAAAACTGGGCGAGACTCCGTCTGCACTGGCAAAGCGTGTTGCCCAGGAAAGTGGCTGGGACAGGCAGGAAATCTACACCATCATCACGGAAATGAAAGAAAAATGAACCTCGACGACATCACTATCATTCAAAAACTTGACACCTTGAATATGCTCGGCGAGATCGACAATCTCCCCAAGCAACTCGAAACTGCCTGGAAACTTGGACAGACTTTCGATCTGCGTCACGTTGCAAACGGGCACTACTCCCGTGTGCTCATCTCTGGCATGGGCGGCTCAGCCATCGGTGCGGACCTAGTAACGGCTTACACCGCCCCGGCCTGCTGTGTCCCTGTAACGGTCCATCGCGACTACGGCATCCCCGCCTGGGCGCATGGACCCGGGACTCTGGTCATCGCTTCGTCTCACTCAGGCAATACCGAGGAGACGCTGGATTCCTTCGACGCGGCGCTTAAAGCCGGTTGTACCCTTCTGGTCGTCTGTACGGGCGGCGAACTGGAGAAACGCGCCACTGCCGCGGGCGTGCCCGTCTGGAAGTTCGACCACAAAGGCCAGCCGCGTGCCGCAGTGGGCTTTTCGTTCGGACTGCTGCTTTCAGCCTTTGCTCGTCTTGGCTTGATCCCCAACCCGGAGGCAGAACTCCTTGAAGCGGTGGCAGGCATGAGGTCCCAGCAGGAGACGTTGCGGCTGGATGTGCCCGTGGCGCAGAACCCGGCCAAACGTATGGCAGGGCAACTCGTCGGGCGCTGGGTCAACGTCTACGGATCGGGGATCCTGGCTCCCGTGGCGCGCCGCTGGAAGGGACAGGTCAACGAACTGGCCAAGGCGGGGGCCGGGTTCGAGGTCCTGCCCGAAGCGGATCACAATGCCCTGGCCGGGTTAGAAAACCCCGAAGCGCTGATGCAGACCATTACCCTGTTCCTGCGCGCCCCGTCCGACCATCCGCGCAATCGCTTGCGCGCCGATCTGACCCGTCAACAGTTCATGCTGGCCGGGTTGAACAATGATTTTTATGACGCGAAGGGCAAGTCGCCGCTGGCGCATGTTTGGACTGCGCTGCACTTCGGCGATTACATGGCTTATTACCTGGCGGCGGCCTATGGCGTGGACCCCACGCCGGTGGAGGCGCTGCAGGGTTTCAAAGCGGCGATGAAAGCGCACTAACAAAAAAGGGCGGGTCCTTGGACCCGCCCTTCTGTTTTATGGCTCCCATGCCACGTGGACGAGCGCCACGATGTAGGGCTGCCCGTTCACATAGTCGATGCCGACCATCCATTGGCGATAATCCAGGTCCACACCGGGGGTGCCGGGCTTGAAGAGCGAGAAATAGTTGAAGTTGGTATAGGGTGCAGGCCAGGGAATCGAGAACATGGCCGCTGCCTTGGGATTGTTGCAATACGATTCGTAGGAACTATCCAACACTTCCTGCAATTTGGGCTGGATGATGCTGGCGAATGTGCCAAGTGTGTTCGTCCCGCTCGGCCCGGCTCCCCAGTTCTGCTGGGTGGTATTCATGAACACATTGGTGGCCTGGGCGCGGTTGTAATGGATGGCGGACTGGTAGGTGAACAGGCGCACATCCACGCCGCGTACCGGGCTGATGAGTGTGGAGAACAGCGTTCCATCGGAATTGTCGACAGCCTGTCGAAACTGGGTGAATAGCGACTGGACACGGGTGTCGCCGCAGAACGTGCTCGAAGCGACCTGCGTGGTCAGGTAGTAACCGTTGACCCAGCCCGTGCCTCCGCTCGGTTTCTGGACCCGGTACCAGAGATCGCTCCCGGCGGGCATGGTCGAACCCGCGTAAACGACCCCCGTGGTGTTGTATGGGAATGTGTCGACGATCGAATAGCTTACTCCTGCTCCGGAGCGGATGTTCAGTAACTCCCCCTGGTTAACGAACACGACTGAGAACGGTCCCATCGCCGGGGCAGTGGTGGGTACGCTGGAAGGGACCGGGGTGGCGGCCAGCCAGCGGAAGGTGTTCAACATCTGTAGAAAAACGACCGACTCGGCGGTCCGGTCGTACACCGGGATCGCAGTGGGGTAGTACATGTCGGGGTTGCCGGAGTGGAAGATGAAATTGAAGATCACGCACGTGTTTCCCATGACGGTGGAGTACGTGTCCCACTCGTGGATCTGTCCGGCACCCTGGTCGCGGCCTGTTTGATGGAGATAGGAAATTCCGTTGATGATCTCACTGCCATTGACGGTTGTCCCGGAGCCGCTGCAGTCACCTCCGCCAGTGGTATCCCGAACATATAGTTCCAGGTATTTCTCGGACAGATTTGTGCCTGGGGCATACGTGAAGAACATTCGCACGTAAGTGTCGTCATTGTCGGTGATGTTCACATCAGGAGGATAAGAGAACTGGAACCCGAACGGGGTATTGGTCAGGGTCAACCAACCGGATGGCATCGACAGGGTGGGCGTTTTGCTGGGAATGAGTGTGCGGGTGGGCGTGCGCGTGGCGCTCGGCCAGCGGGTATCGGTGGGCTTTTTGGTGACGGTCGGCCAGCGGGTGTTGGTGGCTTTCCATGAAATGGGGGTGTTGGTGGGGTTGGACGAGCCGGGGGTTTTTGTGCTCGTGCGGGTGTAAGTGGGGGTACGTGTGGGAGATGCGCCGACAGTGTTGGTGGCTTTGCGGGTTATGGTCGGCCAGCGGGTCTGGGATGGCGTTTTCGTGGGCGAGGGCCAGCGCGTACTTGTAGAGATCCGGGTCACGGTTGGCCAGCGGGTGCTGGTGGCAGCCGTGTAACTGGTGTCGGGTCCTGCATAGGCCCAGCCGGGCAATGTGGTAATCAGGGTCAGTGCCAGCAGTAGAGCGAGGAGGAACAACCAGGAATACTTCTTCATTCGAACCTTCCTTTCTACCAAGGGATGTCCCCATCCTGATGTCATTCTAGCACTTCTGGAAAATAATACAATCCCCCGCAGGACTGATAACCATTCACAGGCTGAATATGTTTATTGAACTTGCAAGGCAATGATGCCTGCCAATCCTCCAAGTACCATCCCGACGAGGATGTCGGAAAGATAGTGAACCCCCATGGCCACGCGTGCCAGGGCCACCAGGGGAGCCCAAATGCAAAGGCCGATTGCCAGCCAGTCCGGCCCCAGCCCAAGGGCCAGAACGGCGATCAGGACAGCGCGAGCCGCATGTCCGGAAGGGAATGAGTGCGGGTCGGTGGAGCGGTACATGCTGCCCCAGTCGCCCTCCGGCCGGCGGCGGCGAATGGTGAATTTGATAGCCATGACAATCACTGCCAGGGCGATGATGGACAGGAGTATGGTCAAAGCCCAGGGACGCCAGAAGCTGTTTCCCAGCCAGGCCAGCAAAGCGAGTGCTGCCCACCAGAACCACGAATCCCCTGAGTGGGCAAAGAATGCGCAGATGGTATGGAATAAACCCGGACGCTCGGCCACC
>CAZRCR010000278.1:0-4189 GCA_964598615.1 uncultured Anaerolinea sp. | reverse complement strand
ATTACAAAGCAACCACGGGAAAATAAAATGAGTTAAACTATAGAAAATAAATATGAATTGGACTTATGCGTTAGCTTTGTTCCTTTCGGCGTGTGCTTCATTACTGCTTAGCGTTATTGCCTGGAAACGTCGAAAAGCACCCGGTGGAAATAACCTCGCGTATTTTGGGTTCGCGATTGCGTTATGGTCGCTCTCCTACGGTTTTTTCTGGCTGTCATCAGAGCATGCAACAAAGTTGTTTTGGCTGAATTTGGCTTATGTGGGGGCTAATGCAGTTCCGACGGTTTTTCTCGCTTTCACCTTGCGTTATACCAATCGAGGCACCTTTCTCAGACCGCGTATGATCCTGTTGATTGCCATCGAACCTGCGTTGGCAACCCTGCTGGTCTGGACAGATCAGTACAACCAGATTTTCTTTGCTGGCAAGGATCCGCTTTCGGGTCTTATCTTTGGGGGCATAATTTTTTGGATGCACATCATCTATTCGTATTTACTGCTTGCATATTCGGCTTTCTTACTGCTAAAAACTTTTTATGCCACCGTTAGCCCTTTGCGCGGACAGATGGCGGCCATCCTGATCGGTTTATCCATTCCCTGGGTGGTCAATGGATTCAGCGTCATGAAGTTGAGCCCCTTCCCGGAATTGGATCTCACTCCTTTTGCCTTTACTTTTACCTGTATATTCATTGCCATTGGGATGTGGCAATATAAATTGCTGGATATGGTTCCTGTGGTACGCTCGGCACTCTTCGAGCGAATCACAGATATGGTCATTGTGCTTGACAGGCATAACCGCCTGGTGGATGTCAATCCTGCCGCCTTGAAGATCCTGCAAAAGGATGCGCAAAACTTGGTCGGGGTTCCTGCCGAGAAATTGTTCTCCGGCAACTTGGCGATTTTCGAGCGGTTCCGGGATACCTTGATCACCCGCCAGGAAATTTGCATTGAGGCGGATCCGCCTGTTTACATGGATTTGCAGATCACCCCTCTCTACGATGGGCGCGGACAGTATTCCGGCAGGATCGTTGTCGGCCGCGATATCACATCCCGCAAACTTGCCATCCAGGCCGAACATGAGCAGCGGCTCTTGTCGGATGCCCTGCGTGAGGTCGCCAGCGCCTTGAGCAGTATGCGGACATTCGATCAAGTGCTGGATTGTTTGCTTGATACTGTGGGGTGGGTGGTACCTTACGATCTTGTTCTTTTCATGCTCTTGGATGAACAAGGGATTGCCCATTCAATTCGTACACGCGGATATGAAGAATACGGGCTGGCGAGCACCGAAAAAGACGTCCACTTGAAAGTGGACGAATTCCCCAACTTCCGGAAAATGATCGAGACCGGGCAGGCTTTGGTTGTGCCGGATACACAGAATAGTCCGGATTGGGTTCGTGTGCCCGGGATGGAAAGGCTTGCATCGTATGTTGGCGCGCCAGTGCGTGTAAAGGGGATCGTGGTCGGTTTTCTAGACCTGGTCAGCCTGACGCCTGGATATTTCAACCAAAGCCATGCCGACCGTCTGCAGGCTTTTGCTGACCAGGTTGGGATTGCCATCCAAAATGCTCGTCTGCTCGAAGAAAGTCAACGCCGGGCCGAGGAAATGGCGGCTCTTTTTGATATTGGCCTCACCATGACTTCCGGCCTGAGTGTGGATGGTATCTGCCGCGTTTTGCTGGAGAAATGCAAAAAAATCCTGCCGGTGGAAGCTTTTTACGTTGCCTTATATGATGAAAGCACGGGCCAAATTTCATATCCATTGTTCTACGATATGGGGAATTTCTTCGATTATCCTCCCCGCGATATTCAAACCATGGGAGGATTGAGCGGGCATATCATCCAAACGCGTCGTCCCCTGCATATCCCAGATGTGTTGGAAGAGAAAGCCAGGGAAAAATTCCAGATTATTCATGCCAGCGGTGAGCCGGTTCGTGCTTATGTGGGTGTCCCCATGATCTATGGGGAACGGGTGGTGGGAGCTATTTCGATGCAAAGCTATCACCCTAACACCTATACTCTGAACCAGATCCGCTTGTTCGAAACCATAGCCACCCAGACCGCTGTAGCGGTCGAGAATGCCCGTTTGCTCGAAGATGCACAACGCCGGGCCGATGAGATGACAGCCCTATTTGACATTGGTATTACAGTCACCTCCGGGTTGGATATGGATCATACCTTGCGCACCCTCCTGGAAAAGTGTCAGCAGGTTTTGCCCATCGAAGCCTTCTATGTGGCGGTGCTGGACCCGGCTACAGGTCTCATTTATCATCCACTGGCCTATGATTTGGGGGAATACCCAAAGATCCCCACGCGTGATCTGCGTAAAAGCCCTGGTTTAAGTGGCTATATCCTGAAAAATCGCCAAACGCTCTACATCCCGGATATGACGGCTCCGGAAGCTGTCCAAACATACCAGATCTTCCGTACCAGCGGCATACCCACCCGGTCTTTTGTGGGTGTTCCCATGTTCGTGGGAGAACAGGTGGTGGGGGTTATCTCGATGCAAAGTTACAAACCGAATGCGTTCAATCCCGGCCAGATTCGCCTGTTGGAAACCATTGCTACCCAGGCGGCAGTGGCCATTGAAAATAGCCGGCTCTATCGCGAATTGACCCAGGAACTTGGCGAACGCCAGAAGGCTCAACATCGTTATCATGCTCTTTTCGAGCAGTCCCATGATGCGGTTTTCATCCTGAATTTCCAAGGGAAGCATATCGAAGTAAATCAGCGCGCGACTGAATTACTCGGTTATTCTCGGGAAGAACTTTTGCAAATGAGTGCCACGGACATCTCCACGCAGAAGGAAGAGAGTGACCAGACCCTGAAGCGTTTGCTGGATGGTGAACATGTTCCGCTATATGAACGGTCATTCTATAAAAAGAATGGCGAAATTGTCATCGTGGAGATCAATGTGGAGTTGGTTCGCGATGAAAATGGGGAGCCGCTTCATATCCAAAGCGTTCTACGGGATATTACCAGCCGCAAGAAAAATGAGGAAAGTTTAAAGAAAGCCAATCGCAAACTGAAGCGCCAGATTACTGAGATCGAAAGCCTGCAGGCCAGGTTGCGTGAACAGGCCACGCGCGACCCCCTGACTGGCATCTATAATCGTCGTTATCTGGAAGAGATTTTGGAACGCGAATTCTCCGAGGCTGCCCGGACGCAGAAATCCGTTTGCCTGGTGATGGTCGACATCGATGGTTTCAAGGGTTTCAACGATACGTACGGTCACGATGCGGGCGATTATCTGCTGAAGAAGTTGGGAGAACTGCTGCAAAGCGAGGTTCGCCGTTCGGATGTGGCCTGCCGTTTTGGAGGCGAGGAATTTGTCATTGTCATGCCCGGCGCGCCGCTGGAAATCGGGCTGGAACGCGCCGAACATTTACGCTATGCCTTTGAAGCCGGGAATTTCGAATATGTGGGTGAAAAATTAACTGCCACCCTTTCTCTCGGGGTGGCAATTTATCCCAAACATGGCGCGAACTGGCAGGAGGTCTTGCATGCCGCGGACCGGGCCATGTACCTGGCCAAAGACGCGGGCCGAAACTGTGCCCGTTCAGCCGGAGACTGACATGGTCCCCGGCTTTTTTTTCGGCTCCGCCATCTCTGCGCGGACGGTCATCAGCAAATTTTCAGCCTTCAACTCGTTCAACGTATAGCAGGGGGATTCGAGGTGATCGGCCAGCGATTGTGCCAGACCCTGGTCGAAGGAAGCGTGTTCCATGTTGATCACGACACAGCGGAAATTCCGACCGGCGATCTGCTCGGCGATCCCGTAGGCTTCCTCCTGCGGGGGGATGGGACCGAGCGACACATTCCCGGCTCCATCGGTCAGGATGATGAGCAGCGGCTCGACATCTGGATGGGTGATGGCTTCCTGGGCCAGAACTTCGTAGGCCATCAGCAGACCGGCTGAGAGCGGCGTCTTCCCGCCCACAGGGATGTCTACCAGGGCGCGCTGGGCCAGTTGGACCGAGTTGGTGGGCGGCAGGATCAGGGTGGCGCGGTCTTTTTGGAAGACAACCAGCCCCACCCGGTCACGACGCTGGTAGGCGTCCGTCAGCAGCGACAGGATGGCGCCCTTTGTGGCGGCCATGCGTTCGGCTACCGCCATCGACCAGGACGCGTCCACGAGGAACAATACCAGGTTGGCGGTCCGTTTGACGCGGATCTTGCGCTGCAGGTCGCTTTT
>CAZRCR010000277.1:0-4190 GCA_964598615.1 uncultured Anaerolinea sp. | reverse complement strand
CGGGCCCGCCGGATCACAACCACGGCACAACGTGGTGTTGCTCCACCAGTTCAACGAAACCCTCATAGTCGATGACCTGAACGCCGTCTACCAGTCGGCGGACGCCGCGCGCTTCCAGGTCCGCTTTTAGGGCGTAGATTGGGCGCTGGGCCAGCGCCTCGGCCACCATCGGCTCACTGGCTGCTCCCCCGGCTGCTGCGTACACCCCATCCTCGAGCAACAGGATGGGGTCGCCCGGCGGCGCGATCCGCTCGCCCGGCGGCCCGGCGCAACGTCCGGCGCGTCAGCCATCCCATCCACAGGGATGCGCGGGCATGCAGGGTAATGTCATTGCCCCAGATGGAAACCGTTAGCGGGACGTCTTTGGGCGTTGCCAATGCCAGCATCCCTTCGAAGGGAATGCGCAATGCGTGGACCAGATCCGGGCGGATGGTCCGAACCAGTTGGCGATAACGCCGCCAATGGAGGGGCAGGCTCAACGGCCCAAGGATGTCACGGAGAGGGCGCAGGATACGTTTGAAGCGGCTAAGGACACCGCGCCGGTTCCCGGTCCCGCCGGAAGCCATTCCGCTAAAAGCTACCGGCAGGACATGGAAGGATGCCAGTCCCTGCATGGGCGTGCAGGGATAAGTCGAGACGAGGTGGGTCTCGTGTCCTTTTTCGATCCAATAACGCAGCCAGGAAAGCGTGGTGGGCGAACGCCCGTCAGCAACGAATAACAAACGCATGTTTGCAATATACCATAAACCTGTAATGAAAAAAGTTTGACGAATCCATTCAGTTTGGGTATAGTGAATATATTGGAGCGTCATGACCGTGACCCGCATCCTGATCGTTGAAGATAACCACGATAACCGCGAACTGATGAAGTTCCTGCTGGAACGCGCCGGATATGAAGTGCTGACCGGCAGGAACGGACGCGAGGCCATTGAGATCACCCGCAATGACCGGCCCAACTTGGTGTTAATGGACCTTTCCCTGCCCGAGATCGATGGCTGGACCGCCGCCCGCCTGCTCAAAGCGGACCCGCAAACGGCTCAGATCCCCCTGCTGGCAATCACCGCCCATACCCTGCCCGGCGACCGGAAACGTGCAATGGAAGCGGGATTTAGCGGATACATTTCCAAACCCATCAACGTAAAGTTATTTTCCGAAGAGATCGAGAAAAACCTGCCATCCGGCCCGAAGAGCGAATAAACATGCCAGAGAAGCCAGAAAAAGAGAAAAAAGAGGAAAAAAGCAAGGGGGTCTCTGAAAGCACCAAATGGGTGGTGGGAGTTGTTGTCAGCCTGATCACCCTGGTTTCCCCATTCGTATTCCAGTGGGCAAACGAGGCACGCCATGCTCATGCCACCGAGACTGCCGAAGCGCGCCTGACCGTCAACGCGCCGACTGTCACTCCAAGCATGACGCCCAGCCTGACGACCATGCCTACATTTACTCCCACAGAAGCCCCGGCTACATCCACGCCCACACCGACGGTCATCCTCCCCACCAATACGCCTACCTCCACACCGATCATTCCGGGCGAGAAATACTGCGTGGACATCGATGCACTGAATGTGCGTACCGGACCCGGCACAGTCTATGAGGCGGTAGGAAAACTCACCCGGGGTGACTGTCTGGCCTTCGACGGATACATCGTATACGACGGTCCGAACTACTGGCTGCGTATCAGCCCCAACCAGGTCGGTTTCACTCAATTGGGCGGGCTGTGGGTCTGGGGCCAGTACCTGCGTCCACAGGATTTCATGGACCGTCTGCCTACACTCGAAGCCCCTCCCCTGCCAGCCACACCCACGCCTACCCCAGCGGGGTAGAAATCCACTATCTCGTTTTCTCTCAGGGACGCGGTAATGACAACCGCGTCCCTGCTTTTTTCTGGTATATTAAGCGGGCTATCATCAAAAATTCCAGGAGACCTATGAAACAAATCTGCGTCATCGGTGTCGGCTATGTGGGGCTGGTCACTGCCGCCTGCTTCGCCGACCTGGGTAACCACGTCACGGCACTGGATGTGGACGAAAAACGCATCCAAAACCTAAAAAAGGGCATCCTGCCAATCTATGAACCGGGCCTGGAAGAACTGGTTGGGCGCAACGTCCGCGGCGGACGCATTGCTTTCACCACTTCTTATGCCGAAGCGCTGAAAGGGGCGGAATTCGCATTCATCGCCGTTGGCACTCCCTCCGGGGAAAACGGCGAAGCGGACTTGAAATACGTGTCTGCTGCGGCACGCTCCATCGCCGAGAACATGACCGCCCCGCTGGTCATCATCAACAAGTCCACTGTGCCGATCGGGACCGGCGACCTGGTTGCCGACATGGTGAAACGCGCCCAACCCAAACCGGTGGCATTCTCGGTGGTCTCCTGCCCCGAATTCCTGCGCGAAGGAACGGCCATCGCCGATTTCATGAATCCACACCGCACAGTCATCGGGTCGCTCGATCACGAAGCCGCCGAAAAAGTGGCTCAGTTGCACCTGCCCCTGCGTGCTCCGATCGTCATCACCGACCTGCGCACTGCCGAAATGATCAAGTATGCATCCAACGCTTTCCTGGCAACCAAGATCTCCTTCATCAACGAGATCGCCGATATCTGCGAGGCCCTGGGCGCCGACGTGAAAGAAGTGGCCGCCGGGATGGGCTACGACAAACGCATAGGCCCCAATTTCCTGGATGCCGGTCTGGGATGGGGTGGCTCATGCTTCCCCAAGGATGTCAAAGCCCTGGCCTACATGGCCGAGGAAAATCATGTCGAGCCGCGTTTGCTCAATGCCGTCACAACCGTCAACTATGACCGGCGTCCCGCTGTCGTGGAAAAGGTTGGAAAAATGGTCGGCGGCCTGGAAGGCAAAACCATCGGCCTGCTCGGCCTGGCCTTCAAGGAAAACACGGACGATATGCGCGACGCCCCGTCCATCGACATCGTCAAAGCCCTGGTTGCATCTGGAGCGTCCGTGCGCGGCTACGACCCGGTCTCAATGGAAGTAGCCAAAAGCGTCATGCCGGATGTAAAACTCTGCAAAGACTCGTATGAAATGGTGAACGGCTGTGACGCGTTGATCGTCATCACCCCGTGGAACGAGTTCAAACAACTCGACCTGCAAAAGGTCAAGAGCCTGATGAAGGCCCCGGTCATCTTTGATGGGCGCAACATCTACAATCCCGAAGACATGCGCAAACAAGGCTTCACCTACCACGGCATCGGCCGCGGCTACAACGGAAAGTAAAGTAAAGGAACATGCCCGAAGAACAACGTCCCCCCGTATGTGATTACGAAGGCTCCGACTACCAGACCCGCTTCTGGGAAAAAGGCGGGCGGCAATACGAAGACCGCTGTGAAGCCATCGCCCTGAAACGTCTCCTGCCCAAAGGCGGGAGTCTCATGCTCGAACTGGGCGCCGGAGCCGGACGCAACACCCCGCGCTACCACGGCTTCGAGCGCGTTGTGCTGCTCGATTATTCGCGCACCCAACTCCAGCAGGCGCAGGCCCGGCTTGGCAAGTCGGATCGATATATTTATGTGGCTGCCGATATCTACCGCTTGCCCTTCATAGACAACGCCTTTGACGCCGCAACGATGATCCGTGTGCTGCATCATATGCAGGATGCTCCCGCCGCATTAGGCCAGATCCGCAACGTTCTCCAACCCGGAGCGACCTTCATCCTGGAATTCGCCAACAAGCGCAACCTGAAATCCATCCTGCGCTATGCGCTGCGCCGCCAGACCTGGAGCCCGTATACCCCTGAACAGGTGGAATTCGCCCCCCTGAACTTCGACTTCCACCCGCGTACGGTACGCTCGATGCTCACAGCGGCTGACTTCCATACAGAAAAAGTCCTGACCGTCTCACACTTCCGCATCGGACTCCTGAAGCGGACGATCCCGCCCGCCCTGCTGGCCGGTCTCGACTCACTCGTGCAATGGACCGGGGCACTGTGGCAGGTCAGCCCGAGCGTGTTCCTGCGCAACCGGGCTACAAAACCGGCTGACGGTCCGCTCCCGGCCATCGGGAGTGCCCTGTCACTGTTCAAATGCCCCGAGTGCGGTCATGCCCCACTGGAAGACAAAGTGTCACACTTGTTATGTCCCTCTTGTAAACACAAGTGGGTCGTGGAAGACGGAATTTACGACTTCAAAAGTACATGAACCTTGCATCCCTGCTGGTTCTATGCTAAAATTCTGCA
>CAZRCR010000276.1:0-4198 GCA_964598615.1 uncultured Anaerolinea sp. | reverse complement strand
TATTCCTTCATCTTCGCATAGAACAGCGTACTGCCGTCGATCTCCTGGGTGCGCATCTGGAAGATGTCCTTGTAACTGGCGATCAGCCGGGAGAGCTGTTTGTGTCCGTAAGTGCGCGGGTCGAAGCCGGGGTCGAGCTGGTAGAGGGCGTTGCCCATGTGGTCCAGCCGGGCCCAGCCGTCCTCCTGCTGGGCGATGTCGTAGGCCTGGCGCAGGATGGGCAGCGGGTCGTTCTCGTTGTCGGGTTCGGGGGCCGGGATCACGGTCGGGGCATTGACCGGCGCGGCGGTGGTCGCTTCGGCCTTTTTCTTCGGCTGGGCGGTCCGCTTCTGGGTGGCGGCGCGGTGCGCCTTCTGTTCAGCGATCAGGTTGGAAGTGTAGACGAACACGTCGCAGGCGTTGACGAACGGCTTGGGGGTCTTCTTCTCGCCGATGCCCATCACGAACACGCCGCTTTCGCGGATGCGGGTGGCGAGGCGGGTGTAGTCGCTGTCGCTGGAGACGAGGCAGAAGCCGTCCACCACGCCGGAGTGCAGCAGGTCCATGGCGTCGATGATCATGGCGCTGTCGGTGGCGTTCTTGCCGATGGTGTAGCGGAACTGCTGGATGGGCTGCACGGCGTGGAAGTTGAGCACTTCCTTCCACTGGTTCATGCTGGAGGTCGTCCAGTCGCCGTAGATGCGGCGCACGGTCACCAGTCCGTACTTGCCGGCTTCCACCAGCATTTGCGGCAGGATGTTGGCCTGGGCGTTGTCGCCGTCGATCAGGATGGCGATCTTGTGTCTTGAAATGGTTGTCAATTCTTCGGGCATACTCTTTTTCTTTCCCGCCTGAGCGGTGAATGGTTGAATTTTCTGTATTATAAGGTGTTTTTTGTTAGTTTACCGGGGGAAACCGTTTTAACGCGAAGGACGCGAAGAGCGCGAAGAAAACCTGGTAAATTCGCGTCCTTCGCGCTCTTCGCGTTTAAAACTCTACTTTTCCTTGATGGCCGACATGATGATCCCCAGCGCGGCCACGACGCCCGCCGCGGCGAAGCCCATGTCCACCCCGCGGAAGAGCGACGCGGCTGTGCCGTCCGCCAGGTGGGTGGTGAAGATCGCCCCGGCCAGGCCGATGCCCAGTACCATGCCCGTATTGCGGGCGGCGGCCTGCACCCCCGAAGCGATGCCCTGTCGCTGTTTCGGGGCGGACCCCATCAACGCGGACGTGTTGGGCGAGATGAACGTGCCGGTGCCGAGACCCGCCAGCGCCAGGAACAGTCCCACCACCCAAAGGGGCGTTTCGGACCCGATACCGGCCAGCAGGAACAACCCGGCCGAGAGCAGGCCCATGCCGATCATCCCCGGCCAGCGTGACCCGGTCCGATCGGAGAGCG
The DNA here is from genome assembly GCA_964598615.1 of uncultured Anaerolinea sp. GTDB lineage: Bacteria > Chloroflexota > Anaerolineae > Anaerolineales > Villigracilaceae > UBA877. The sequence goes on along the minus strand of CAZRCR010000276.1, from coordinate 2,820 downwards.
CCCCGCTGACCGGCGCGGCGATGGCCATGATGATGGGCTGGGCGGTGAGCAGGAGACCGGCCTCAGCCGGGTTCAGTCCGCGCCCCTGGATGAGATAGAACGGCATCAGGAAGGTGATGGTGTAGATGCAGATGTAGTTCAGGATGGCGCTGGCCGTGGCCGCCGAGAAGAGTGGGATGCGGAACAGGTTCAGGTCCAGCATGGGCGCCGCCACCCGGCTCTCGACGAGCACGAAGGCAGCCAGCAGCACTGCCGCCGTCCCGAGCAAGCCCAGCACCGGCAGCGAACCCCAGCCCCAGTCCGCGCCCTTGTTCAGGCCGAGCATCAGGCTGGTCAGCCCGGCGAGGAAGAGCAGCGCCCCGGGCAGGTCGAAGCGTTGACCGGTTTCGGCGGGAGCGTCCTTCGGGATGAAGACCAGGCTCAGGGTCAACGCCAGCGCGCCGACCGGGAGGTTGATATAGAACACGCTGCGCCAGCCGAAGGCCTGCGCCAGCCAACCGCCGAACGACGGTCCCACCGTCAGCCCGAGATAGGTCATCATGGAGACCAGTCCCAGCGCCCGGCCGCGCATTTCAGCCGGGAAATTGCCGGTCAGGATGGCCGATGCGTTGGATGCCAGCATCGCTCCGCCCACGGCTTGCGCCCCGCGCGCCGCGATGAGCAGCGCCGGGGAGGTTGCCGCTCCGCACACGGCGGAACTGACCACGAACACGCCGAACCCCCACACGTAGATGGATTTGTGGCCGCGCAGGTCACCCAGGCGGCCAAAGGTGAGCAGCAGCCCGCTCAGCACGAGCAGGTACACGGTGACCACCCATTCCACGGTGGCCACGTCGCTCTGGAAGGTATCCCGGATCACCGGCAGGACGGTGTTGACGACGCTCCCGTCCAGCGCGGCCATAAAGGAACCGGTGCCGATGGCCACCAGCACCCACCACTTGCGGTCGATTGTTTTCAAGAAAGTTCTCCTGGCAAAAAGATTGGGCAACTATAACGGGGCGGCGGGGGGAAGTCAAGCGTGTTTCGCGGCGAGACGGGAAGCGAAGGCCTTTACACAATCTTCACACTCTCGCCCCCGACTTTGTTACAATAGATTCATGTCAAACGCAAAGATCCTCGTCGTGGACGACGAACCCAGCATCCTGAACCTGGTCACCTCGTACCTGAAAGCCGAAGGGTATGAAGTGTTCACTGCCTCCGACGGTCTCGCCGCCATCAAGGCTGCCAAAGCCTACCACCCCGACCTGGTGATCCTCGACATCATGCTCCCCGGCATGGACGGGCTGGAAGTGCTCACCCACCTGCGGCGTGATTCCAACGCCTACGTCATCCTGCTCACCGCCCGCACCGAAGAGACCGACAAGATCGTCGGCCTGGGCGTGGGGGCGGATGACTACGTCACCAAGCCGTTCAGCCCGCGTGAACTGACCGCCCGCGTCAAGGCCGCCCTGCGCCGCCTGCAGGGCGCGGCAGGCACCGGGTCCGCAAAAGGGACGCTGACCTTCCGCCACGTGCGCATCGACCGCGACAGCCGCCAGGTCTTCGTCGATGACCGGACGGTCGACCTGACCGCAATCGAGTTCAACCTGCTGGCTTCCCTGGCCGAGAACCGCGGCCGGGTGCTGACCCGCGAACAGTTGCTCGAGAACGTCTGGGGCTACGATTACTTCGGCGACACGCGTGTGGTGGATGTGCACCTCGGCCATGTGCGCCAGAAGGTGGGCGCCGACTACCTTGCCACGGTGCGCGGTGTGGGCTACCGTTTCGAGGATGAACCGCTATGAGAATCCGCCGCTTGAGCGTACGCCTGTTCCTGTCGTATCTCATTGTCCTGCTGGTCGGCATTGGTGTGCTGTGGGTTGCCGTGCAGGTCAGCCTGCCGGGCGCCTATGGCCGCCAGATGCACATGCAGGGGTACTCGATGATGGGCAATGGGATGGGGATGGGCCAGGGCTATGGCCGTGACAACAGCCAGGCGGAGGGAACTCCCACTTTCGAGAACTTCCGCAGTATCGTCAACGAAGCTTTTGCCTACGCCCTGCTGGCCGCGCTCGTGGTCGCTGCTCTTTTGAGTTTTCTCGTCAGCCGCCGCCTGGCGGCCCCGTTGCGGGCCGTGACCGGCGCCAGCCAGCGCATGGCCGAGGGACACTATACGGAGCGCGTCCCCGCCGCCGGGAGCGACGAACTCGGTCAACTGGCGGGCAGTTTCAACCGGATGGCCGAGAAACTCGAGCAGACCGAGTCCATGCGCCGCCAACTCATCGGCGACGTGGCCCACGAACTGCGCACCCCCCTGACGGCCATCAAAGGCTCGATGGAAGGCCTGGTGGACGGCATCCTGCCTGCTACACCCGAAACCTATGAACAGATCGGACAGGAAGCCGACCGTCTCTCGCGGCTGGTGGATGACCTGCAGGAACTCTCGCGCGTCGAAGCCCGGGCGTTCCAGCTCGACCTGGAACCCGTTTCCCTGTCCGAGGTGGTGGAGACGGCTTGCAAGCGGCTCTCCGGTCAGGCCGCGGCGAAGGGCATTTCCGTATCCGCCAATATCCCCGCGGGCCTGCCGCCGGTCCATGCGGACGGCAGCCGCCTGCTGCAAGTGTTCACCAATCTGATTGGCAACGCCCTGAACTATACTCCCGCGGGCGGGCAGGTGACCGTCACTGCGGCGGTGCGCGGCCCGGAAATGCTGGTGGCGGTGCAGGATACAGGCCTGGGCATCTCCCCCGAAAACCTGGCGCACATCTTCGACCGCTTCTACCGCGTGGACAAGTCGCGCTCCCGGCAGGCGGGTGGCGGCTCGGGCATCGGTCTGACCAT
>CAZRCR010000275.1:0-4219 GCA_964598615.1 uncultured Anaerolinea sp. | reverse complement strand
TATGTACTTAAAACAGTCAGCGTTCCCGGACCGTTGGGGCGGATGTTGAAACGCCAAACCGGCCCGACAGTCGAGCCGAAGCCATTGGTAGCAGTTACCTGCCACGAATAAGATCCTCCGTAGAGGGTGCCCAAATGATAGAGAGAACAATTGTTGGGCGTGGTGATGTCGATCCCACCGCCCCAGACATGCAGGGAACAAGTGTCTCCGCTGGTTTTATAGCTCAACCAGGTATCACTATTACGCTCAAGGATGGACGCCTCTGCCGGACTTAGAATGGATGGACTGCTCGGCAAAACGCTGTCGGCTCTCCCGGCTGGCTCCGTCAAGACCCCATCCAAAACATTGCTGTCGATATTGATGGTCAAGCCGCCCCATGTTTCGTTGTGTCCCCCGGCATACTGGTGAAGACGCTGGTGATTCGGCCAGAGGCTGTCCGACAAACAGGGGAGACCCCAAACGGAAGCCGTTGGACGGTAGGATACAGTCCCTGCGGAACCGTACCAGGCCGCCACCCAGACCGCATCCATCACATTGGGAAGCGTTGCCCAGTCACCAAGACCGGAAGAACAGGCGGATCCATACCCTCCTGCCAGGCTTCCATGGGCATGCAGTCCTGCCGCCCAACCCGACATAAAGGAATTCGCAGCCGCACGGCAATTCGCGTCGGCGGTGTTATACGTTTCCAGGTCATAATAGATGATCGTTCCGGACTTGTCGGGAGGCGTCAACCCGAGATTTAGCGCCACAGTCAGGGCATTCTCTGCTTCCGCCACTCCCTGTGTATAGGCAACCGCCGGGTCCGAACTCATGCGGGAATAATAACCGGTGCAGGAAGCCTGCGGTCCCACCCAGGTTGGAATGAAGCGCCAACCCTGGGCATTCAGATCCGCCAGATAAGCCGCGCTCAACAGGGAATTGGCACAGGCACGCGCTGAGCCGCCAATATACAAATTAACTGCACTGTAGGGACTGTTCGTCCACCAAACCTGCATCTGGCTCAAATTACGAATTTCGCAGGCATCGAAGCCTTGGCCCGCATAGCTCTCACTGGTGGCACCCAGCAGACCGCCTGTGGCAGGCTGTTTATCCGGCAGAACAGTGACTTGCTGGATGGAAGTCTGGGAAGTTCCCGGTAGAACGAGTGCAGTCCAATACTGCCCGCCATCGGTTGTACTGAGCAGACGGACTTCCTGAGTACAATTCACCTGTGTCTGAATGGTCTCGGATACAACGCATTCTCCCTGGACCCATTTCGCCCAACCGGATTCCAGCGTGGACATCGAAAGTGCTACAATGCCCGCTAACGAATCATCGGCACCCGGCAGAATGCCAATCTGTCCTTCTTCCATGATGGCAATCCGGTCACTACCCGGTACAACCATGTGAAAGCTGTCTGAACCCAACAGGGCCAGTGGCAGATCGCTATCAGGAATGGTTTCTGTTTCCAGCGGGACACTATCTGCAAGAACCCAGGCATCCCCGCCATTTTCCGTTCGATAGAAATCAGCGTGAAGGGTCTGTCCATCTGCCACAACCACGGGCAGGAGACCCTGCTCATCCCCATCAAAAAAAGGCAAATGATAATAGAACTGCGCTTCTCCACTGTCTGCATCCTGAACTTGCTGGGTCTGCCAGGATAAGCCACCATCCTGCGTCCGATAAAGCTGGTCTCCAGCCGGACCACCTGCAACCCAGCCGACCTGTTCGCTGGCGAAATAAGCCGGTTCACCCAGTGGGATGGGGCGCGCCTGCCAGGTACTTCCCCCATCCAGCGTGATAAAAAGCAAACCCAGGCTGAAATTACTCCCGCTGGCCAACTTGAAAACCAGCCAGCCATGCAGGTCGTTGCGCCAACCCATTGACACAGAGGAAATTGGGGCAGATGCCAGATCCAGGTCCGGAAGAGCGAGAGGAAGCACATCCCAGGAATAGCCGGCGTCCGTGGTGATCGCCAGTGTGAAAGGCGCGGGTACACCCGCATCGTCAAACAGTACGGCCCAACCGTGCGTTTCGTCCGTGAATGTTACGGCTTCGATGGTCGATTGACCAGATTGGTCCGGCGTAATATCACGCCAGGTCCCCCCTTCCATATCCATGAAATACAAATTCTGGCCCAAAAGAAGCCAGCCCTTGCCTGGACTCACCTGCTGAAAGGCACGAAAATCACCCGGGGCAAGCGTGCCGGAGACAGATTCCAGGTCAGGAGGCGCGGCAACTACTACCACCTGCCAAGAGAAGGTGATTGTAATGCCAAGGAGGATGGCAAGATGTAGGATCGTTTTCCTGGACACGTATTTTTTTATGCGATGCATTTCTTGTGCCGAGCAGGAACAGAATATCCGGCTTTCGCAAAGATTATTTCTAGTCTACAACCATTTTCTGCCATTATCAAGCATACTTCCGGGCATAGAAACATACATATTCGTAAATCCAGGGAGTTAAGAACAGGTTTTTTTGTTTTGGCCCTGAGAAGAAAACAGGGAACTGCCATTGGCAATTCCCTGCTAAAAGCCACACATCAACGCATTGGGCTTTTAAATCCAGTTATGAGTTCTTGATACCAGAACAGCGTCGATGAGCCTTTTCTCAGCCGATCAAGTGCGCCACCACGATGCGCACACCAATTCCGATCAGTACCAGACCACCGATGATCTCCATCGCATGTCCGAATTTCTCACCCAGCTTGTTACCGATCAACAATCCCGCCAGCGATAACAGGCCCGTCACCACACCGATGACAATGGCCGGGTACCAGACGAACACGCCAATCAGGGCCAGCGACAGGCCAATGGCCAGTGCGTCGATGCTGACGGCGATGGAGAGCAACACCATCGTCAGGCCACGGGATGGATCGTTCTTCTTTTCTTCAGCTTCCGGGTGGAATCCGGCCCAGACCATGCGCCCGCCTACGAAGGCCAGCAGGGCAAAGGCGATCCAATGGTCGAAAGATTGAATGTAGTGTGCCACGGTGGTACCAGCCAGCCAGCCGATGACCGGCATGATGAACTGGAACAGTCCGAAATGGAACGCCAACCGGAAGCGCGCCCGCGGACTGTCGGCCTGGCCGGTCGTCCCCGCACCGAGGCAGACGGCGAACGCGTCCATGGCCATGCTGAGAGAGATAAGCAGGACTTCGATGAAATTCATATTTTTGTCTTTTGTAGGAGTACAGCGTTGCTGCGCCTACATATCACGCCTTCCAAACTTTGAATTCTTTCAGGATCGATCCCCCGATGAACTCACGCAGGAGAGAATTATCGGGAATGAAATCTGATTCAACGGGCAAGAACCACTCCAGGAAAGCCAGCAGGCGCTTGGCTTCGATGTACTCCGGCGTGCCGTGTGGAACCTGACGCAGGAGCGGCTCGGCATGCGGTTGTAGGGCAGACATTTCATACACCAGCGCCGAATTGAACATCACATCGGCGTTTTCCTGATAGGGGAAGATGTAACGCTCCTCGCCGCGGCGCACAGACTCCCAGCGGGAGATGGTCTGCTGGGCCGTGTAACCGCGCTCACGCGCGTCCCGCACGATGCGGCGGATGAGACGCGTGTCCGCCGTGGAGACGCGGTTGTGGCGATCGAGGTTCAACTGCGTCAAAGCCGCGGCGTAGATGCGGAAGGCGCGCCCGGATAAGGGTCCGGGAAGCAAGGCCGGGTTGAGGCCGTGGATTCCTTCCAGGATGATGATCTGGTCAGGGGTCAGCCTGACAGTCTCGCCAGTCACCTGACGCCCGGCCTTGAAATCATAGCTCGGCAGGGTCACTGTCTCCCCGGCAATGAGACGGGTCAGGTGGTCCGCCAGCATATCCAGGTGCAAGGCTTCGAGTGCTTCGAAGTTGAACTGACCGTTCTCATCACGCGGCGTCTGTTCCCGATCGACAAAGTAACTGTCCAGTTCGAGGGCGAAGGGGGAAAGGCCAAGGGCCAGCAGTTGTACCGCCAGCCGCCGGGAGAACGTGGTCTTTCCCGAGGAGGATGGGCCGGAAATGAGCACGATGCGCGTCTCGCCGCGGTTCTCCGAAATGCGGCGGGCGATGTCCACGATGCGCTGTTCGTGCAGGGCTTCGGAAACGAGGATCACCTCGCGGCTGCGGCCCGAGGCGATGGCTTCGTTGAGTGCGCCAACGTTGTCGATGCCAAGCCGTTCGAGCCATTCGCCATACTGGCGGAAGGTGGCCAGCAATTTCGGGTAATCCTCGGACGGGGCGATCAT
>CAZRCR010000274.1:0-4219 GCA_964598615.1 uncultured Anaerolinea sp. | reverse complement strand
CCGTAGCCCAGGCCGGGGAACAGCAGCGCCTTGATGATGGAATCGAACGGGTAGAACTTGCCGTTGTGATACATCACGGTCAGCGGGCGCGGATAGATGACCTTATCCTCTAGCCCCAGTTCCCGGATGATCCCCAGCATGTGCTTGTCGCTGGCGAACCAGTGGTGGTAGAACTTTTCCACCGACCAGTCCCAGCCTGGTTCCTTGAAACCGCTTGCCAGTCCGCCCACGTAGTCGGCAGCTTCGTAAATGGTGACCTGATGACCGGCCTTGGTCAGATCGTAAGCGGCGCTCATGCCGCTGTAGCCTGCACCGATGATCGCGATTTTCACGTATTCCTCCACGGGGCGGCTGGAAGGCCGTCCTTTTTGGGTATTTGATGCTGTCTGTAATCATACCATTTTTTGCACCCTATTCCGAAAATTATGAAGACCGATTGGAGTACAATTGCGCCCATGTCTGCAAAAACCTTGTTGGCGGTCCTGGCCCATCCGGATGATGAATCCTTCGGCATGGGTGGCACCCTGGCACTCTACGCCTCGCGCGGCGTGGACGTGCATCTGGTCTGTGCAACGCGCGGCGAAGTGGGGGATGTATCTCCCGAGATGTTGGTCGGGTTCAAATCGGTCGCCGAGTTAAGAGAATCCGAGTTGCGCTGCGCGGCGGGTATCCTTGGGTTGAAAGGTGTCCATTTCCTCGGCTACCGCGACTCGGGCATGCCCGGTTCGCCCGATAATTCCCATCCCAACGCCCTGGCCGCCCAGCCATTGGAGGCCGTGGCCGGGAAAGTGGCTACTTATATCCGAGACCTCGCCCCAGACGTGGTCGTGACCTTCGACCCGATCGGCGGTTACCGTCACCCCGACCATATTGCCATCCACCAGGCCACGGTGCGCGCTTTCGAGATTGTGACCGGTGAAGGGTCCGGCAAGCCGCGGCGGCTTTACTTCCACACCATGCCCAAAGGGATGCTTAAGGCAGCGGTTCTGATCCTGCCGCTGTTCGGCAAGGACCCGCACAAGTTCGGCTCGAATGGCGATATCGACCTGGCTTCGATCGCCGAAGTGGATTTCCCTGTCCATGCCCGCATCGACATTCGCTCCGTGTTCTCGAAGAAGGAGCAGGCCGGGGCGTGCCATGCCAGCCAGGGCGGGGCGCGGACGCGGGGCGGGATCACCGGCTGGTTCATGCGCCTGTTCAGCGGGTCCGAAACCTTTATGCGCGCGTACCCGGTGTTCGAAAAAGGGGAAAAAGTGACCAAAGACCTGTTCCTGTAGGGAACCAAAGGGACTGCTCCGACGTCTGTTTAGGATGGCTGGAAGCGAGTACAATTCTTCACAATCCGTTCATCGAGGCGAAACCTATGACTGATCTTGCAACTCCCAAAGCAAACCGCCGGTTCGACTTCAAACAGGTGCTGGCTTTCCTGATCCATCCCCGCCAGGGGATGCAAAGGCTGGCAGCCGAGGAAAAACCGGCCTGGCTGATGCCAATGCTGATCATTTGTGTGTTCATGCTCCTGCGCGTGGTTGTGGGGGGATTTTTCCAGGCCCGCGCGGCCGCCATGGGCGAAGTGACCCTGCCCGCCGACTGGGAATGGTGGACCACCGATATGCAGGAAAGTTACATGCAAGCCCAGGCTGCCACCCAGGGGCCGGTATTCGTCTACATCATCCCGGCTGTACTGGAACTCGTCAAGGTTTGGTTCGGCTGGTTCGCTGTAGGCGGACTGCTGCACCTGGCCTCCACGCTGCTGGGTGGACGCGGCACCATGCGTTCGGTGCTGAACCTCGTTTCCTGGTCGATGCTGGCGCTGGCGGCGCGTGACCTGTTGCGGGTGGTGTATATCCTCATCGCACAGCACCAGTTGACCAGTCCAGGGCTTTCCGGTTTTGCCACGGCCACTTTCCTAAGCCAGATACTGGCCAACGTGGATATTTTCTTTATCTGGTTTGCCGTTCTTCTAGGCCTGGGTTTGAGCGTCATCGACAGTTTGCCGCTCAAGAAAGCCGTTATCGCCGTGGTTGTGGTGCTGGTGGTGATCGTGCTCTTGAAAGCTGGAGCCAGCACGCTGACAGCCAATCTGGGCGGGCTGATGGTCACCCGGACGTTCTAACCAGTCTGCTATGCGCTCTCCCTTCATCCGTATTTCTGGCCTGAAGAAACACTTCCAGATGGGCGGCACCACGGTGCGCGCCCTGGATGGTGTTGACCTGGAAATCCCCCGCAACAGTTTTACTGTTGTCATGGGACCTTCCGGTTCAGGCAAGAGCACCCTGCTCTATCTTGTTGGCGGATTGGATCGTCCAACTGAAGGACAGATCGCTGTCAATGAACAGCGACTGGACGAGATGGACGAAAACAAGCTGGCGCTTTTCCGCCGACAGACAGTGGGATTCATCTTCCAATCTTTCAACCTGATCCAAAGCATGAGTGCCGAAGAGAATGTGGGCTTTCCGATGACGTTCGCCGGGATTACCCCCAAGGAACGCACACGGCGGTCCCTTGACCTGCTGGAGCGCGTCGGTCTTGCCGACCGGGCGCACCACCGCCCCAACGAACTCTCCGGCGGGCAACAACAACGCGTGGCCGTGGCCCGGGCGCTGGTCAATGATCCCAGTCTTGTCCTGGCCGATGAACCGACCGGCAATCTGGATACTTCCAGTGGTATCAGCATCATGCAGCTGCTTTCCGAATTGCACAAATCGGGACGCACAGTGCTGGTGGTTACGCACGATCAACGCATGCAGCGATTTGCCACGCATACGATCTTTTTGCTCGATGGGCTGGTGGTGAGCGAGGCGGAATACCGCTCGGCCAGTCTCGAAATCAAGGAGTAACTCATCATGAAACGTCCAATCACCATTTTCCTGATCCTTGCCATGCTCGTGGCCCTGACCGCGGCGGCTTTCCCGGCTCCGGTGAGTGCCGCGCCGTCCATCATCAGCGTTTCTCCCAATCTGGTTGTCAATAATGTTGTGAACGAAGTGACTGTTAATGGAAGCGGATTCGATGCTGCCTCGCAGGTGAAAGTGGGGGGAACTTCGGTTACCACAACTGTGGAAACGGTCAACACCTTGAAGATCGTTATTCCCACGGGATTTGCGGTGGGAGTGTATGATGTGACCGTCACCAATCCGGATGCCTCAACCTACACTTTGCCGGCTGGATTGACCGTGGAAGCACCTGCAACGGTGACTGGTCGTCCGCAGATCGTGATCGATCAGTACACCCTCAGCGTGAACTCGATCACCTACGGGCAGGATTTTAATCTCAATGTCAGCCTGGATAACGCCGGAGGATCCACTGCCTACGGGATTCAGGTCACATTCACATCGACCGATCTGATCATGCTCAAGAATGGGGGTGTCTCGGCGGGTGGTGACCTTGGGACGGTTGGTAAGACGTCCATTAGCCAGACCATGACTGCCGCGGCATCACTGGTTGGTCGGGGCCGGGTCAGTGTGGACATGAATGTTACCTACTCCGATGATAAGGGAACGGCCTATTCGGAAAAATTTACGCTCTACTTCCCAGTTTCTGGCGGTGGCGGCAGTGGTGGCAGCTATGTCAGTGCCACAGCCACGCCCACTGGCGTGCGCCGGCCCCAGTTGCTGGTGATGGGATATTCCACTGACGTAGACCCGCTTCAGCCTGGATACCAGTTCGTTCTCAGTCTGGATATACAAAATGTAGGTACGGTCGTTGCCAAGGGCGTGACGTTGATTCTGGGCGGCGGGTCCACTTCCGGGTCCGGCACGCCGGGTAGTGGCATATCGGGCGGAAGCGGTGAGTTTACCAATTTCGCCCCGGTGGGTTCCTCCAACATCCAGTCCCTTGGCGATGTCCAGCCGGGTGCCAAAGTGACCGCATCTCAAAAACTGGTGGTCAACGTATCCACCAGCCCGGGTGCCTACCCGGTGAAGATCGCATTCTCCTACCTCGATCAGAATGGCAACCCGGTGCTCGACGAGCAGGTCATCACCCTGCTGGTGTACGCCCTTCCGAGCGTCAACATCAGTTTCTACCAGCCGGTGGGTGACGTGTATGCTGGTCAGCCAGCCATGCTGCCTTTGCAGGTGGTCAGCATGAGCAAACGCACCGCTGTGCTTGGCACGATGACGGTCACATCGACCGGCGGCTACGTGGAGAGCGGTGAAGCGTTTGTCGGCTCGCTTGACCCCGGTGGTTATTTCATGCTGGATTCCATGATCACGCC
>CAZRCR010000273.1:0-4223 GCA_964598615.1 uncultured Anaerolinea sp. | reverse complement strand
TATTTGAAGAGGTGTTCCAGCCCGCGCCAGATATCGTCGCGCCAGGCCGTATAGTTATGTCCCCCGGAGTATTCCCGGTACGTAACCCGGTATTTCTTTTCTTTCAGCAAATCGAGCATCTCCCGGTTGCCTTCCACGAGAAAATCCAGGCGACCAACATCCATCCAAATATCGATCTCGGGACGCGGCAGGTGGCGCACCATATCCATGACCACGAATTCGTACTCCGGGATGGCGAATGCCCCGGACTGGCTGAGGACTTTGCCAAACACGTGCGGGAAGCGCAAACCGCTGAACAGTGCCATCAATCCGCCCATGGAAGCGCCCAGGATGCCATAGGGTTCACCACCGGGAGGGGTGAGTGTGATATGTTCCTGGGCGAGCGGGATGACGCTGTCGAACAGGAAACTGAGAGTCGCTTCGGAACAGGAGTATTCCACGTTGCGGGCGGTTCCGCTATTCTGTACGAAGGCCATGGCGAACGGGCGAACGCGGTTGTGGGCAAGCAGGTTGTCAACCATCACGTTCAGTTTGGCGCGCCGCAGATAATCCGTCCCATCATAGACGACCAACAACGGGACCGGATTCTTGACCGGCGGCTGGTACAGGTGAACGGTACGCGTTTTCCCGGCGGCCATATCCCGGGTCGGGACCTCGTGCCGGGTGACCGTTCCCCGGGCGATGCTCTTCTGGGGGATGACCAGTTCCGTCGGCGCGGCTTTGGGCATATAGAAGTAGTGGTTATCGATGGCCGAAATGCCGTTGGAGACTTTGTGCGGGTTGAGCGGGTCTTCGAGACGTTCCCCTGTTTTCGGGTCCAGGAAGGCATATTCGAGGTAAGCGTCTTCAGGGAGTTTGAGTTCGTATGCCCACAGGTCCGGCAGGATGCGGGCCATTTCCTGCGGGTTGTCATCCCAGCCGTGCAGGTCGTCGATGAGATGCGGGGCAGTCTTGCCGCGCCACAGGAAGGTCACGGTATCCGTTTCGATGACGGGATTACCCATGGTGCGGGCGAGGGCGAGCAGTGGGAAGGTGGGCATGGCAGCCTCCAAAAAAAAGCAGACCAGAGATGAACAGGGATGAACTTGATCGTGGTAGATAAACGTTCATCTCCGTTTACATCGTACCCGAAGGGTATCTCCGGTGAATGGAATCAGATCTTTCTCATCAGTTTTTTGCCGAATTCTTCCGGCTGACTGTTTTCGATGACCAGTTCGCTGGCCTTGTGGAATGTCATGAAATCTTTCAGTGCTCCGGCCACATCGCGGACAAGCTCCTCGGTGGGGCGGATGTGCGGCTCGAGGTACAGAGCCTTCAGGATGAGTGTGCCGGTCTTGCGGTCGAGTTTTGGATCGAAGCGGCCCACGAGACGGTCCTTGTGCAGGATGGGCAGGCAGAAGTAGCCGTAGACCCGTTTGGGGGCGGGCAGGTAGGCTTCGATCGACTGGTGGAAGCCCCAGAATTGCTCGTCGCGCCGGACGGCCCACCACAGGCTGTCGAACGGACTGAGGAAGGTCGTACGCTCGGCGGGCAGGCTGCCATCGGCGGCCTGCTCGAGCAGGGGCAGGTTGTCACGGTGGATGACGAGTTCAGCGGTTTCCTTGTTCGCCAGTCTTCCGGTGATGGGAATGAGTGTGCCGTCTTTCAGCAGGCTTTCGACAATGGGACGCGATTTGCTCACTTTCATCCAGGTGTAATCCCCGGCGTGGCGTGCCGTGCCGATACCCAGTGCTTTGGCGCCGCGTTCCACCCAGAAACGGTCGCGCTCGGCGGCTGTGGGTTCGGTGGTATCCACCCATGCAGGCAGGACGCGCTCGGTCAGGTCGTAGACTCGCTGAAAGTTGATCCGGTTGGCGATCATCAGTTCGCCGCTGGCATACAGATGTTCGAGCGCCACTTTGGCGGGCCGCCAGTTCCACCACGTGCCACGCGGATGGTCGCCGCGCTCGAAGTCACTGATCTTGCGCGCCCCTTCTGTGCGGACGCGTTCCCGTACGTGCTGGATGGTGTCAGTGTGTCCCGGTTCGCTCATCCAGCGGCTGTACCAGGTGGTGGGGTGTTCGCGCAGGTTGCGCTGGTGCGGCATCTGATAGCGATATTCTGTGAGCGGGATGATGCAGGCGGCGTGCTGCCAGCCTTCGAAGAGTTTTTTCTCCGGGCCGAACAGGAGTTCATCGAAAATTTTAGGGTCGTATGTCCCCAGCCGCGACCAGAGGGTGAGATACTGGCTGCGGGCCACCATCTGGAGCGTGTCGATCTGCACACAACCGACCTGTTCTATGGACGCGTAGAGTGCGGCGCGATCCGGGGCTGGATCGCGTTCGTTTTTGGCATGCAGGTTCTGGGTCCGCAAAGCGACGGCCCGCAGGGCAGCGTTGGAGTAGATCGTCATTTGGCAATCAGGGAGATACGCATGGGATGGAGCTCGGCGGCCATTACATTCTTCTTGATCGATGGGTCGTTGAACATGAAGGCATTGGCAGCTTCGTCGCTCTCAGCGCGGAAAACCACCAGCCCAAAGGTGTCGTCGGTGCATGGACCGGCCAGCACCACGGTCCCGGTGGCAGTGGCCTGTTTGAGATACTCGAAATGCTCGTTCAGGATGGCTTCTTCTTCCGGGGTCGGCTCATCGAAAAAGCCGTGACGGTAAGGATGGATAAGATAAAGGTATTCTTTCATGGTCGCTTTCTGCGGAGTACAAATTTATTTTGCCTTGCGGCCGCTCTATTCCGAAAATGCCCCGGACCAGGTCTCGAACTTGCGCCCGCCGCGTTCGTCACCCTGATAGAAAGTAAGGTAGGTCAGGACCTGGTAGGGAACGAACTTCTGTTCCTCCGGCTTGTGTACGGCGAGGTCAACGTAAGTATGCCAGGTGCCGGAATTCATGTACATCTGGTTGGTGGGGCGCGGACTACCGGGGGCGCTGTCCAGCGGGATGACCTCGTGGTGGTGCGTGTGACCGTAGACAATGAACTGTGCCTTGCGGTTGATGAAGGCTTCCTCTTTCAGGGCATGCTTGGCAAAGGTGATCTCTTCCGACCAGAAACGCTTGCGAAGCCAGAGGATCAGTTCGTCGATGGTCTTGAAGGAGAAGGCGTCGGTCAGTTTGACGATCACCTCCAGGCCGTCCACATAATCGAACTTGAACTTCTTGTCGGCCTCGCGCACGAAGGGCAGAGCCAGGAACTCGTTCCCCATTTCATCCCACAGGTCTTTGAGCTTCTTTTGCATTTCCGGGCTGACGTTGTTCTGCCTCAATTGGCTGCTGATCCAGAGCGGGATGGCCAGTGTGGGGCGGACGTTGAACAGTTCGCGCAAGCTTTCCACCAGACCGGGTGGGAGTTCATCCTTCAAGCGGCGCTCTGCTTCGACCGGATACCGGTTGATGATCTGGGCGGCGAATGCATCGCCCAGGGCGGCGTAATTGCGTCCTTTTTCGGGGTTGAAGTTGTAACTGTCGTACAGGTCGCCGTGCTGGGCATAGACCTGGTAACGGTTCAGCAGGTCCTGAAGTAATGCATTCTCCCGGGCTTCGTGCGGGAACGGACCGGGTTGATTGGCCAGCCCCATGGTAGCGATCACAGTCCGGCGGATGGCATCGAATTCCGCTCCGGGGAGATGGTAGTGCCAATCGTGATTACCGACCATGTAATGGAGGCGGACTCGCACAGGCACCAGTTCGTTCGAATCGAAATCCGGTTTGCCGCGGGAAGTAGCCGGGGGCAAGGTTATGCCGCCGGTTTGGGTAAGATCGTTCAGGATTTGCAGCCCTTCCCGATTGTTTTCCAGGATGGCCTGGGTGATATCCCGCAGAGTGGTGGCATATGCCGGATCGCGGAAATCGGTCCACGGGCGGATGGCGGACGGAGTACCGTCGGCTTTCTCCAGCCAGAGGGTGGAGTGTTGCACATCCAGGATATCGCCCAGCAGGAGGATATCGATCTCCTCCAGCGGACGGTAGGTATCGTCGGCGCGCCAGGAAGCATTCAGCGCCAGTTCTTTGAGGCGGGTGGCGAACAGGTCGAAGGCAGAAGCGGAAATGGATTTCCCACACGAACCGTCGGTCAAGTGTAAGTCGCTGATGATGATGAGCATGATGGTCTCCTGCAAGGTCAGGTCAATTATAGTCCGAAGTGATATGGAAAGGCGGTGTTTAATGCCATAAAAAATTCCCTTGCTCATTTAAACCGAATTAGGGTACTATTAGCCCAATATGACAGTCT
>CAZRCR010000272.1:0-4232 GCA_964598615.1 uncultured Anaerolinea sp. | reverse complement strand
AGGATGGGCGTCGTTCAGGATGCCGGTCAACCGGAGGTTGCCATTGGGCAGGGTTTGCCTTTCGGTGGACGCGTCGGGGCGGAACTGACCGTCTTCTAGGGCAGCCAGGTCGATGGCACGGACCGTCAACCGGCCGCGCATATCCGCGGCCTCCACATTCACCGGACGATGTAGGGAAGTTTTATGGTCGAAGGGCAAATCGAAATTCCGCGGCAACACCAAGCGATCCTTGCCGACCAGAATCCAGCCTTTGCCGCGCCACATGCGCCATATACGCGGGGGCAGGCCAAAACCGAATTCTTCCACATCGATCTTGAACAGGCGTGCAACGCTAAAATGTCCGATCTCGTGCAGCAGGATGATCCCGGCAAACACCACCACAAAGACCAACCCGCCAAGAAAATTTGTATTCATGCAGGAACCTCTCGGATGAGAAACAAAGCGCCAAGCGGCGCAGACGCCCCGATTATATCCGTTTTGACAGGCAGAGTCGAACTGCGAAACTTAGAGGACGCGAAGAATCATCCCACGCGGCGGGCCGGACCTCCCACTTGCGCAACCCGTACTTCGCGTACCCCCGGAATGCTCTCCACCAACCGAAGCGTTTCCTGAACAACAGATTTCTCACAGATTACATGTACATTCGGTCCGGCATCCACAGTGGTACAGGCAGCCAATCCCTTCGAGCGGGCATCACGTACTGCCTGGAGTACTGCAAGCGTGGCCGGCTGCCAGTAGAACAGCGCCGGAGTGGAGGTCATCATTACGGCATGCATCAGAGTCGAATCGAATTCGACGATCTCTGCAAAAGCGGCGAAATCCCGTTCAAGGACTGCCTTCCGGCAAATATCCAGGCGGCGCGGCGCGTCCTCCACGCGGGCAGATTGCAGCGGCGAAGTTCCGGCCAGCGCATTGCCGCGTGCCGAACCAGTGGCCTTGTGCTCGTCACTGATGACGGCAATGCAGTCCACCAAGTCCCAGTAGCCGGGCGATGCAATGGATGACGCATAGGAATCCAGGTCTGCTGTGCCCGCAGTCCATTCGACGAAACCACCCGGCACCGAACGGCACGCGGACCCGGAGCCGCGCCGCGCCAACCGGGAGAGGGCCGCAGGCTCCAGGTCCAAGCCCGCCGCGGACGTGGCCGCCAGCGCCAGCGCCGCGAACGCCGAAGCGGACGATGCAATCCCCGTCCCCATTGGAAAGTTGTTCTCGCTGGAAACTGCCGCATACAGGTCGAACCCTGCCATCTGGCGGACGATGTCAAGAAATACCGAAACCCGCTCCAGGGCCGGGGCAGAGGCCGGTGTGTCGTTCAACGTCAAGGTATCGGAGGAGAGTTTCCCATCCCACGTGACAGTCGTACGCGTCTCCAGCCCGGCCAAATTCATGGAAATGGATCCGCTGACCGGGATGCGCAGGGCATCATCGCGGTTGCCCCAGTATTTGATAAAGGCGATGTTAGGGTGGGCGAGGGCGGATGCGGTTCGAAGTGTGCGGGCAGTAACGAGAAGATTTGTTTTCATCATTGACAAAAGTGTATCATGAATGTGTAGAAACCAGACAAGCGGCAGAGTCTGCCGCTTGTCGGAAACATTCGCTTTGTTGCCGGCCGTGGAATTTATTTGCCAAGCAGGAGAAGAACGCCGGCGGCGATGGCGAGAACGCCCATGATGATGGGTAATCCCGTGAAGCTGAAGTTCAGCAATCCGATCACACCGGTGGCAATCAGCCAGATGGCCAGCAGCAACGTTCCCAAACCTTTTGACAGTTTGACTTTACTCATTTTCAACTCTCCTTTTTGTTGAGAGTATATAGGGATTACGAGGATTTTGCAATCCATCTCCGGTCCAAATTACGATTCCCGGCATGTCTCCTGGGCGCAATACTGATAATCGGAATGGTAATTTTTCTGCCCACCAAAGAGCCGTGCAAAGAAACCCTTGCGTTCCCTGCTTGGATATTCTTCTGCGGAGAGATCGCCCAGGTATGGTTCGTGGCGGTGATATTTTCGCTTCTCTTCGTCGGCTTTCAATCTCCGCTCCCAATTCAAGATGGTATTTGTCATTTGTGCTTGAAACATTTTTTCTCCTTTTTCTTAATGCAACCGGTTGCATCTATTTCAAAAAAAATATGGCCGCCTCAGGCCGATTTCCTTACCACCAATTCAACAGGCATGGTTACATTGGTGACCAGGTTGGTCTGGATGTACTGGACAAGATTCTGAGCCAGGAGCTTGCCAGCCAATGGGACATTCTGACGGATGGTTGTCAGGGGCAGATTATTGTAGTTGGCAATCGAAAGATCATCGTACCCAACGACAGCCACATCCTCAGGAACCCGTTTTCCATGATCCCGGAGCACATTGATCGCTCCAATCGCCATCAGATCGCTGTTGACAAAGACCGCGTCCAGATTCGAGGCTTGCTCCAGGAGGCGCTGCATGGCAGAAACCCCTGAAGCATGCGAATAATCGCCATGCGCCAGCATGTTGGCATCCACACTGCGTCCGGCAGCCTGCAAGGCGGTTTCATATCCCCGGAAACGATGTTGTACTTCCGTTTCATCGGATGGCCCCCCCAGAAACGCTATCCGTTGCCTGCCGGTGCGAATTAAGTGCTCTGTGGCCAGCCTCCCCCCTTCAAAATCATCGCCACTGACCGAACAACACCTGTATTGCGGGATCGGGGTACCCCAAACAATGAATGGCGCCCCCATCTCTGCCAGTGTTTTGATATGCAACTGCTTCCGATTGGATGTCATAAGGATAAAACCGTCCACCCGGCCGCTGTCGAGGTATTGGTGGGCCCAATCCGTCTCGTACGGATTGACATGCACAACGAGAAAGTCGTAGCCCAGGGTGTATAGTCCTTTGGAGATTCCCCCCATGATCTCCAATCCAAACAGGTCCTCCACCGAGAATGATTCCATGTGATAGGCATGAGTGACAAAAGCAACGGTGCGTGTTTGGCGCAGGCTGAGGTTGCGTGCAGGCGCATTGATATGGAAATTGTGTTCCCGCGCAATAGCCTGGATGCGTTCCCGCGTCTCCTGGGTGATCAAGGGACTGTCATTCAATGCCCGTGACACCGTCGATTTCGAGACGTTCGCCAAGCGGGCAATATCGTTGATGGTCTGTACGGCTTTTTTGCTCATCAGGTGTCCTGTTCTTTGTGCAACCGGTTGCATTATATCATCAAAAACATTCGTGTCAAGGCTGTACAAAGGAATAATCCCCTGATTGTTTGCGTGTAAAATGGAGCTTGCCTCATACCCATCTGGAACAGGAAACCCCATGACCCTGCGAAGCTATCTCCAAAAACTAGAACAGGAAAAACGCCTGACCATAGTCAGCGCACCGATCTCGAAAACTTTTGAAATTGCCGGGGTGCTGAAACAGATCGAGCCACAACCGGCGCTCTTTGAGCACGTGACAGAGTCGGAGTTCTGCGTGGCAGGCAACCTGTTCTGCTCCAAGGCTGCCTTTGCAGACTACTTCGGCATCCCCGTAGCGGACCTGATCCCCTTCCTGACTGCCGGGATCGAGAATCGCCGTCCGCCGGAAGTGGTGGACAGCGCTCCCTGCCAGGAAGTGGTGGACCTGGAACCGGACCTCGACAAACTCCCGATCCTGTTCCACTGCGAGCAGGACGGCGGCAACTACATCAGTTCGGGCGTGGTGCTGGCAAAGCACCCGGTCCACGGGCAGAATGCGGATTTTCACCGCTGTATGCAGTTTTCCAAAACGGAGATGGCCGTGCGGGTGGTCAAGAACCGCCACTTCGACAAGTTCCTGCAAGACCTGAAGCAGGTGGATGTCGCCATTTGCATCGGCAATGCTCCCAACATCCTCGCCGCAGCGGCGACATCAGTGGAACTGGGTGTCAACGAACTGGAGATCGCCAACGCCCTCGAACCATTCCAGGTCGTCAAAGCCGTCACCAGCGACATCCTCGTTCCCGCCGAGACGGAATTCGTCATCGAAGGGACGGTCTACCTGGACCGGGTCCATGCCGAGGGTCCGTTCGTGGACTTGACCGAGACCTACGACGTGGTCCGCCAGGAACCGGTGCTGGTGGTCAAAGCCATTACCCACCGTCATGACGCCATCTGGCACGCTCTCCTGCCCGGCGCACTGGAGCACAAACTGCTGATGGGCATGCCGCGCGAACCAACCGTCTTCCGCAAGGTCAATGAAGTGGTACGCTGCCTGGACGTGAATGTCAACCCCG
>CAZRCR010000271.1:0-4237 GCA_964598615.1 uncultured Anaerolinea sp. | reverse complement strand
AGGTCTTCGACCGATGCGGCGAGGTTCTGACAGCGTGGACATGTCCGGCGGTTCTGGCCTTCGAGCATGATGGCGATATCGATTTTTATCCTTTGTAGGGGGTGCCCGCCCGGGTCGACACATAGGTCGCCCCCTACACCAATTCCGCAAACACCACCCACGCGCCGGGTTTGAGCGGATGGTCAGCCTCGACCAGTGCGCCGGATTGAACCAGCCGGTCCACGGTCCGCTTGACCAGTTCGGGAGTCCAGCCGAAGAGTTTGACCACCTCACGTAGCTGTGCCGCGCCGACGGATGCAAAGTAGAGTCCCACCAGTTTCCGGCGGGCGTCCGCTTCGCCGATGGGACGCGCCCGCTCCAGCAGGCCCGGGAAGTGGCGGCTGGTCAGGTCGTAACGGTAGGAGTATTTCCACGCTCCGGCCTGGGTCACGCCGGTGGGCAGGATCTTGAAATCCTTCTGCAGGTCTTCCATCGCCCGTCCGAAGATGGACTCTTTGGCATTCAACAGGCGGGCTTCCTTGCGCAGGGAGATCGTGTCGAGAGGACCCTTATCGAGCAGGGTTTCGTAGAGCTGCTTGGCGGCCAGCGTCAGGCGGCCTTCCTCATAGGCAATGATGTGGTCTTCCTCGGGGGAACCGTAGTTCTCGGACAGGGCATAGAAATACGGGGCGATCTCCAGCGAGATGAACGTGGCCTTGCGGCGCAGGATCTTGCCGTAGTACCACTGTTTTTTATCGAGCGACTGGTCTTTCCAGCCCCAGGTGACGTGACCGGGATCGTCGTGCTCATCGGCCACGGGACGGTCACCCGCCACCGCCGTCCACAGGGACGGGAAGTCCACGCCCGAGATGGGCCAGAAAAAGAGAAAGCCGCGCGCATTGACATAGTCCAATGCACCGGCGGGAGAGGAAACTCGTTTGGCGGGGGGCAGGCAAAAGGTCCGCGCCCGGTGGGCGGCGAGACGTTCGGGGTCGAGGGTGGGCATGGGGATATTATAAATACAAAACGTCCCGCGGCGTTTCAGATCCGCGGGACGTCGACAGTCCAAAACAGGCTACATCGTAATAGGCAGCAGGTACGTAAAGATGACCCAGGCCACACCCAGAGCCAGCAGGGTGTTGAAGACCGTGGCGATCAGGAAGACCGCCACCGGCTTCCAGCCCATCGACTTGATCTCGCCGAACCCGAATTCGAGGCCCATCGAGACGAAGGCCAGCATAAAGGACCAGTTCTTGAGCGCTTCGAGGATCGTGCCCTTGCCACCGTCGATGTGAGCCAGCACGCCGCCATAGGCCTGGCCAAGCGTGTACAGGACAGACGCCACGATGAAGCCGAGCACGAACTTGGGGAAGCGGTCCCAGATGAGCCGGGCGCTCGGGCGCTTGGCGCCTTCGGTCTTGCTGGCATAGTAGAGCGCCAGGAAGAAGGCCACAACGCCGATCAGGGCATTCTGGGTGGATTTGACGATGGTGGCAACCTTCTGCGCCCCTTCGCTGTAGATGGTGCCTGCGCCCACGACCGCCGCGGTCGTGTCGATATTGCCACCGAACCAGGCGCCTGCCACGGCGTCCGAAAGGTGCAGGGCGCCGGCGACCACCGGCATGAGCACCATCATCGGCAGCGCCACGAGGATGACCAGCGCCACCACGTAGGTGACCTGTTCCTTCTTGGCGGTCACGGACCCGGCGGCAGCAATGGCCGCCGAGACGCCGCATACCGACAACGCCGTGGACATGACGGCGCGCAGTTTGTCATCCAGCCCGAAACGTCCCGCCAACCAATACGTAAAGAAAAAGACGCTGGTGATCATGATGAAAGCCTGCAAGACGGCGCCGCCTGCAGCGGTGGCCAGCAGTTTCAGGTTGATGCTCGTGCCGAGCAATACCAGCCCGATCTTCAGGAAAAGTTCCATGCGCACACCGGGCCGGATGAATTCCTGCCCTTTGAAGGGACGCAGGATCAGGTTGGCCACGATCCCCACCAGCACGCCCCAGATGGGGAACTCGAGCACTTTGCCGGGAATGCCAAACGGCAGGGTCACATCGTAGACCTTTTTGGTGATCCACCAGGCCAGCACCGAGAGCGCCAGCGTGAGAGCAAGGCCAGCCAGGATCCGAAGCCAATTATTCTTTTGCGTGTTTTCTGTCATGGCTCACCTTCCTAGAACTTGATCATCAGGCCTGTTTCGCCAAGCAGACCAACGGCCGAAAGCAGGATCAGAAAGAATGCAATGATAACCGCCCACCAATCTTCAGAAATCTTGAACGTGTTCTTTTCTTTTGCCATAATATCTCCTTTTGGGTCATTCTATCATCCGGCCTGAAACGCGGACAATGCGGTAATGTTACAAAATCGCGAACAGAAGGCTTGCCGCCGAATTCCCGGAAAATTGTGATATTCTGGAGTTGTATGGATCGTGAAATCAAGGCCTTGAGCGAATCCCTCGTCAACGAACTGGTCGGCGCAGTAGCCCTGCCCAAGACACCCTTCTGGCACAGCCTGACCTGGAAACTGTTCCGCAAAGTCACCGACCGGCTTGCCACCCTCGGCGTCACTTTCGACCGCGCCGTGGGCCGGGAAGGACTGCCCATCGGCAGTGCCTGGGCGCTGACCAATTTCTGCACCGACATCCCGGTACGCGGGGCGGAACACATCCCGCTGACCGGTCCGCTGCTGGTGGTGTCGAACCATCCCGGCGCCTACGACGGGCTGGTCATCTTCTCCAAACTGGTACGCAAGGATGTGCACTGGATCTCCTCGGAAATCCCCTTCCTCGATAAACTTCCCCGCGTAC
This sequence comes from uncultured Anaerolinea sp., assembly GCA_964598615.1. Classification (GTDB taxonomy): domain Bacteria; phylum Chloroflexota; class Anaerolineae; order Anaerolineales; family Villigracilaceae; genus UBA877. The sequence continues at coordinate 1,443 of CAZRCR010000271.1, read as the reverse complement.
GCGAGCACATCCTGTTCGCATCCCGCACCGACACGTCGAACCGCGTGTCGGTCATGCGCAGCGCCATCCGCCACCTGCAATCCGGCGGGGCGCTGGTCTACTTTGGCGCCGGCCACCGCGACCCCGATCCGGCCGTCTATCCCGACGCCGGGAAGATGATGGTCAACTGGCTGGAGGGGATCGACTTCTTCTTCAAGCACGTGCCCGGTTTGCGGATGCTGCCCACCGTGGTCAGCGGCGTGGTCTCCGAAAAATGGGCCCGCCACCCGATCACACTCCTGCGCCGCAAGCAGATCGACAAACAGCGTCTCTCCGAGTTCGGGCAGGTCATCACCCAACTGCTGAACCCGGGAAAGCACCTGATCTCCCCGTTCATCTCCTTCGGCCCTTCCGCCAGCGAGGCGGACCTGCGCCGCGAAACGAACGGAGCAAGCCTGCTCCCGGCCATCATTGCGCGGGAAAAATCACTGCTGATCGAACATTGTCAAAGCTATGGAGGCAACCCCGGTCTATGAAAACCACTGAAGAAATCCGGCGCATGAGCGAGCAACTCATCCGCGAGATCGTCAACGCCTGCGGCCTGCCCCCCACCGACGACTGGTGTCGCCGCTTCCGGCTCGTCTTCCGCCAGGCCACCGACCGCATCGCGGACATCGGTCTGACCTTCGACCGGCTCATCACCGAGTGCGGCTTCCCCAACGCCTGCGCCTGGTCGCTGAACCACTGGTGCCGCGGCATCCTCGCCCACGGGCAGGAACACGTCCCCGCGGAGGGTCCGCTGCTAATCGTCTCCAACCACCCCGGTGCCTATGACGCTCTGGTCATCGCCTCCCAGTTGCGGCGTCCGGACCTGCGTCTCGTCGCCTCCGACCTGCCCTTCCTGCGCTCGCTGCAGAACGTCAGCCAGCGCATCTTCTTCATTCCCATCAACAAGAGCGACACCTACCATCGCATGGCCGGGATGCTCTCCGCCGTACGCTACCTGAAGGACGGCGGCGCGGTCCTGCTGATGGGCTCCGGCACCATAGACCCCGACCCGGCGGTCTACCCCGGTGCGCTGGCCCACCTGCAGCGCTGGACGGAAGCCGCCAGCCTGTTCCTGCGCTTCGTCCCGCAGACGCGCGTGGTGCTGAGCGCCGTCAGCCACATCGTCTCGCCCAAATGGGCGCACCACCCGCTAACCTGGTTCCAACGCGGCGGCATGGAGAAACGCCGCATGGCCGAGTTCGGACAGGTGCTCCAGCAGGTTTTCTTCCCCGGCAGTCTCTACGTCTCGCCCCTGCTGAGTTTTTCTGAGCCGCTCTCCGTCACCGAGCTGGGCGACTCGCCGCGTGCAGTTCTCGTACAAAAAGAAGCAAATCTGCTCACAGACCATTGCCGCGAATTTGGCGGCTGCCCATCGTGAGTCTATTGCGCCAAAGCTGACTCGCAAGTATCATCATC
>CAZRCR010000270.1:0-4239 GCA_964598615.1 uncultured Anaerolinea sp. | reverse complement strand
CTATCCGGCGAGGCTAAACCAACAATAAACAATAAGGAGACAAAATGTCCAACGAATCAGAAGAACGCTACGAAGATTCACAACTGTACCGCATCCGTCACTCGACGGCGCACGTGATGGCGCAGGCCGTACTCGATTTCTATCCGGAGACGAAGTACACGATCGGCCCGCCCGTCGAGAACGGGTTCTACTATGATTTCGAACTGCCCGAACCCATCACCAACGAAGATCTGGAGAAGATCGAAAAGCGCATGCGCCAGATCATTGCCGGAGGCCATCCCTTCGTCAAGAGGGTCGTTTCGGCAGAGGAAGCGCGCCAGGTCTTCAAGAACCAGCCCTATAAACTGGAACTGATCGAAGGCTTGGAAAAAGGCGGCACGGATGAGTACGGCAACCCGCTCAACGAGAAGCCGGAGATCTCCCTCTACCAGTCCGACTCCTTCACGGACCTGTGCCGCGGCCCGCACGTCGAGTCCACGCGGCAAATCAACCCGGCAGCTTTCAAGCTGATGTCCATCGCCGGGGCCTACTGGCGCGGCGACGAGCACAACAAGATGCTGACGCGCATCTACGGCACGGCCTGGCGTTCGCCCGACGACCTGAAGAACTATCTCAAGATGCTCGAGGAAGCCAAGGCACGCGACCATCGCAAACTTGGCAAAGAACTGGAGATCTTTATTTATGAAGACGAAGTCGGCCCCGGCCTGCCGCTCTGGCTGCCGCGCGGCGGCGTCATCATTGAGGAACTCGAGGACCTGGCAAAAGAGTTCGAAGAAAAAGCCGGCTATTCCCGGGTGCGCACGCCGCACCTGACGAAGGAAGATCTGTTCCTGCGTTCCGGTCACCTGCCGTACTACGCTGAGTCGATGTACCCGCCAATGGAACTGGAAGGCGTGAAGTACTATGTCAAGCCGATGAACTGCCCGATGCATCACAAGATCTATGGCGCCAAGCCCCACTCGTACCGCGACCTGCCCATCCGCCTGGCCGAGTATGGGACCTGCTACCGGTACGAAAAATCCGGTGAGTTGTTCGGGCTGATGCGCGTCCGCTCGATGCAGATGAACGATGCCCACATTTACTGCACGGAAGACCAGTTCGAGCAGGAGTTCATGGGCGTGATCGACCTGTACAAGAAATACTTCGACCTGTTCGGCATTGAGAAATACGTGATGCGCCTGAGCCTGCATGGCAAGGAAGGCCTGGGCAAGAAGTACGTGGACAACGAACGCCTGTGGGTCAAGACGGAAGACATGGTGCGCCGCGCCATGCTGAATGGCAATGTTCCCTTCAAAGAAGTCGCCGATGAGGCTGCTTTCTACGGTCCCAAGATCGATGTGCAGATCTGGTCCGCCATTGGGCGCGAGTTCACGCTTGCCACGAACCAGGTGGACTTCGCCGTCCCCGAGCGCTTCGACCTGAAATACATGAGCAAGGATGGGGTCGAGGAAACGCCGCTCTGCATCCACCGCGCGCCGCTCAGTACGCACGAGCGTATGGTTGGCTTCTTGCTCGAGCACTACGCCGGTAATTTCCCGGTCTGGCTCTCGCCCGAGCATGCCCGCGTCATCCCGATCACAGACAACCAGAACGAGTATGCTGAGAATCTTGTCCGCCAGTTGCGTGATCAGGGCATCCGCGTCAGCGCCGACCTGAGCGCCCAGCGCATGAATGCCAAGATCCGCGAAGCCCAGCTAATGAAAGTGCCTTACATGCTGGTGGTCGGTGAGAACGAGGCCGCGGCTGGACAGGTTTCCCTGCGCGTGCGCGATGGCTCCCGTGCCGATAACATCCCGCTGGCCGAGTTCATTGCCCGTGCCAAGGACCGGATTAGCACGCGTTCGGCCAATTTATAAGCGTAAAACCCCAAAAACGAAGGCGAACCTCGATTTCGAGCGTTCGCCTTTCGCCATTTTATTGACGATTCCCAAGTCTCTATGGTATCATCAGCCCGCTTAATCCAGCCCTGAGGCTGGTTTCCTCTATTTTCTGAAGGAGTAACGTATCAGCGCCAACGAATTTCGAGTCAACGAGTCCATTCGGGTTCCCGAAGTGCGGCTGATTGATGCCAAGGGCGAAAACGCCGGTGTGGTCAACACCCGCGAAGCCCTGCGCATGGCCCGCGAAGCGGAACTCGACCTGGTCGAGGTCGCTCCCAATTCCAATCCGCCCGTTTGCCGCATTATGGATTTCGGCAAGTTCCTGTACGAGCGCGAGAAGAAAGAACGCGAAGCCCGCAAAGCCCAGACCAAGATCGAGATCAAGGAAATCAAGCTTCGTCCCAAGACCACCGAACACCACCGCGACTTCAAAGTGGACGATGCCCGTGGCTGGCTGGAACACAACATGAAAGTGCGTGTGACCATCCGCTTCCGCGGCCGCGAGATTACTTACCCGGAGATCGCTCTCGAAGACTTAAAAGAAATCGCCCAGAGCCTATCTGACGTGAGTACCATCGAGCAAGCCCCCGCCATCGAAGGACGCGGGATGTCCATGCTCTTGGCGCCATCCAAAGGTGGCACCAAAAAGAAGGCGAAAGAAGACGCTGACGAGAAACCAGAAAAGAGTGAGAAACCGCGGGAGTAACATCCCGCGAAATCTTGTGTAAAGGAGTAATTGCTGTGCCGCGCAAGCAGAAAGATGGTAAGTTCAAGCTGAAGACCCACAAAGCGACTTCCAAGCGCTTTGGCATTACCGGGTCCGGCAAGATCGTGCGCACCAAAGGCGGCAAGGCGCACCTGCGTCGCAAGTCATCGCGGCGGGTGAAAGCCTTGTTCGGCGAGATGGTCTCGGTCAAGGGGCGGGGCATCGTGAAGCGCATTCGGCGCATGGCGCCACACATGAAGCCCTAGGCTTCCTGTGATCGCATCCGTTTTATTTGCGGCTGCCGGGTGTACGCAACTGGATCGCAGGAAATCCTGCGCCGACGCTCGGGAGTACGCAGGAGGTAAATCTCAATGGCACGTGTAAAAGGTGGACCTTACGGTCACCTGCACCACAAAAAAGTATTGAAATACACCAAGGGCCAGCGCATGTCCAAGCACCGGCTGTTCAAGCGCGCCAACGAAGCCATGCTGAAAAGCATGTGGTATTCGTCCCGCGACCGCCGTGTTCGCCGCCGTGACCTGCGCAAGCTCTGGATCGCCCGCATCAATGCGGCTGCCCGCTTGAATGGCACCACCTATAGCCGCCTGATGTCCGCCTTGAAAAAGGCCGACATCACCCTCAACCGCAAGATCCTGGCCGATCTGGCCGTGCGCGACCCCAAGGCTTTTGCCGCCGTGGTAGCGCAAGCCAACAAATAGCCAATTGGCAGGGGCGGGTCTGAGACCCGCCCCTGCGTTGTTTAATGGGGGTAAAATATTCGTGTGAACACCGTTTTGGACACAATCTCGCTTGGTACAAACCGGACCCTGGAACTGGTGCGCGGCGACATCACGGTTGAGGCTACCGACGCCATCGTCAACGCAGCCAACGAATACCTCCAGCATGGCGGCGGCGTGGCTGGTGTGATCGCCCGCCGTGCCGGAGCAGACCTGGAAGCCGCATCTGCAGACTGGGTGCGGACCCGCGGCCCGGTTCCCCACGATGCCCCGGCTTATACCACCGGCGGACACCTGTCAGCGAAGTACGTCATCCATGCCGTTGGCCCTGTATGGGGTGACGGGGACGAGGACGCCAAGCTGGCCGCGGCCGTCACCGGGTCCCTGCGTGTGGCGGACGAGTTGCGTCTCAAGTCGATTGCCCTGCCTGCCATTTCCACAGGCATTTTCGGGTTTCCCAGGGAACGTGCCGCGCAGGTGATCCTTTCAGCCATTCAATCCTATTTCGAGAATCCGTCCGGGCTGGAACGCATCCGGATGGTAGTCTACGATGAGCCAACTGTGGCAGCCTTCGAGAAAGCCTGGCATGATCACTTCAGCCCAAAACCCTAAGCTCAAGCTGGTGCGCGCCCTGATGGGACGTTCCAAGGAACGCCGCGAAGCGGATGCCTTCGTGGCTGAGGGCGTGCGTCTGGTGGAAGAAGCGCACGCAGCAAAGCAGTCATTCCGTTTCGTGCTATTCGGCGAGACCCTGAGCGAGCGCGGTCAGGCATTGGTGGATAGTTTGAAGTCTGGGGGGGTGGATGTGGAGCAGGTGGCCAACCATCTGCTGGATTCTCTGAGCGACACCGGCAATCCACATTCGGGACCGCCATCCTGGTCGTGCTCATCGCCTTTTCCATGATCCTGTTCGTGG
>CAZRCR010000269.1:0-4241 GCA_964598615.1 uncultured Anaerolinea sp. | reverse complement strand
TCCATCACGCCATCATCGGAGTTGGAACGGCCAGCCTGGTTACGCTGGCCGCTGAATTTTTGGGTGCGCCGCAGGCCCCGGCGGTCAGTTTGGGCATGGCTGCCCTGGTGACCGCTGTCGGGTCGATTGCCACCGACCTCGATCACCCCAAATCCTTTGTCAGCAACACCATCCCGTCGCGCGTCATCCGCGTGGCGCTTGCCATTCTGGCCATTCCCCTGCTGGCCGCGCTTGGGTCCCTGCTCGCCACGCGTGACCTGACCGGCACCGCCGTCAAGTTCGCTTCCATGGTCTGGGGGATCAATTTCCTGCGTTGGACGGCCATTGCTTTGGGGGTTTCGCTGGGGTTGATGTTGCTTTCTCTGGTTCTATACAAAAGCCTGCACCATCGCGGTCCGTTGCATTCGCTGATCTTTGCCGTTGGCGTGACCGGCGTGGCTTGCCTGGCTTTTGGCCTTTCTGGCGCTTCCTGGACCTTCGGCTTGCTCTTTGGCTGGGGCTGGTTGTGGCATATCCTCGCCGACGGTCTGACCGACCACGGTGTGCCGTTATTTTGGCCTTTCAACGATGACCGCAAGCATATCCTGCCTGAGTGGGGGCGGGCGGCGGGGCGGGTGTTGCTTTCCCTGTCAGCGGTGGGCGGTATGCTGGGATTAATCCTGTTCCGGCTGCAACCTTATTTTTCATGATCTCGCTTTTCCCGCCAATGGGGAGTGGGACGCGAAAAGATCACAGCGGCGACCAGTTGGCCGCCGCTGTTTGATTCTCAAAGGTTTTTCACAAGCGTTGGCAGTTCCTCTAACCTGTGGATCGTAAAGATATGTTCCCCGGAGCGGTTTTCGTCGTTCCGTTCGTTGAACCAGATGCCGCGCAGCCCGCAGCGGATCGCACCGAGCACATCCGCTTCGTAATTGTCGCCCACCATCATGACCTGTTCCGGGGGGAGTTGCAGATCATCCAGGATGAAAGCAAAAAACTCAGCGGATGGTTTCTTGTGCCCGATGGATTGGAAGCAATAGACCTTATCCAGCCAGCGGTCGAGGTCCACGCGCCGGAGTGCCAGGCGGATATCGACTTCGGCGGATGCATCGGCGTTGGTAGCAATTGCCAGGGTCCAGTGCGTGTGGAGCGCGGCGAGCGTCTTTGCTGCGCCGGGGATGACTTCAAGGCGCGGCCAATCCTTCATCGGGCCGCGAAATTCCTTGAAGTCCCGCATGAGCGTATCGCCCCAGTCGAACAGGATGCAGCCGCGTGGGTGCTGCCGGGTCATTCGCCCACCATCTGCACGACCAGTTCCCGCTGGCGCGGACGGATGTCAAAGTCGATGTAGATGATCTGCTGCCAGGTGCCCAGGGTGAGCGTCTTCTGCACGAAAGGGATCGTCAGCGAGGGCCCCAGTAGTGAAGAGCGCATGTGCGAATGACCGTTACCATCGCCCCAGGTGGCGTTATGGGCATAATCCCGCTTCGACGGGACAAGTTCCTCGAACAGGCGCTTCAGGTCGGAGACTGCCCCCGGCTCGAACTCGACTGTTGTCAGCCCGGATGTGGACGACGGGCAGAAGATCGTCACCGTGCCGCTGGTCAGTTCGGATTGCTCCACCAGCCGGGCAACTTCGCGGGTGATGTCAAAAATATCGGTGTTGCCTTGTGTGCATAAATTGAGAGTTCCTGTTATGACTGTCATTGCAAACTCATCCTGTTCTTCTCTGATGGCTCATGCCTTTCGACTCACAACTGCCCTTTGCCCTTCCCGATGGCCTTCTTTCCGAATTTCTCCTGCAACTCATCCACCACATCCTGTAATTTCCGCTTTTTCTCTGCACCCGCGTCCCACAGGCTCAACTGGCGCAGGGGCGGCCCCAGCCCGCTGACGCCCACCCCGAGCAGGCGCACGGCCTGTCCACGCGCGCGGACCTTGGTCAGCAGGGCAAGGGCGGTCTGGTAGATCTCGTCATCCTGGTCGGTTGGCTGGGGCAGGGTCATCTGGCGTGTCAGGGTGGTGAAATCGGGCCAGCGCAGTTTGAGCTTGACGGTCGTCCCGGCCAGGTCGGCGCGGCGCAGGCGGCGGCCCACTTCATCTGCCATTTCGCGGAGAGAGTTCTCCAGTTCCCGGTCGTCGCGCACATCACGGGCAAAGGTCAACTCCTGGCTGATGGACTTGGCCTCGTATTCGGTGACGATGCCGCGCTCATCCACGCCGCGGGCGTGCCGGTGCAGGTCGCGCCCGTTCTCGCCGAACCAGCGTACCAGGTCCGCTTCGGGGCGGCGGGCGATGTCGCCGATCGTTTTGATGCCGAATTCAGCCAGGCGCGCTCCGGTCTTGGGCCCCACGCCCCAGAGCAGGTCCACCGGCAGGGGGGCCAGAAAGGCCGCCTCGGCGCCGGGCGGCACGACCGTCAACGCGTTGGGCGGTTCCCCTTTCTTTCCTGATTTCTTGCCCACTTCCGTGGCGATCTTGGCGACCAGTTTGTTGGAGGCGATGCCCACGGAGTTTGGCAGTCCCAGCCCTGCGCGCACATCACTCTGCAGCTTGCGGGCGATCTCTGCCGGGTTGCCCAGGCCGGTGATGTCTACGAAGGCTTCGTCGATGGAGATCTGCTCCACGAACGGGGAGAGGGCGTGCAGGCGGTCCATCACTTTTTCGGACATTTCCGCATAGTTGTCGCGGTGATGGGAGATGATGAGCAGCCCCGGGCAGAGACGCAGGGCGCGGCTCATCGGCATCGCCGAGCGAACCCCGAACCGGCGCGCGGCATATGAGCAGGAGGCCACCACGCCGCGTTCCTCCGGCCTCCCGCCCACGGCAAAGGCTTTGCCGCGCAGCGACGGGTCGTGTAGTTCTTCGACGGCGCAGAAGAAGGCATCCAGGTCCAGATGCAGGATGGTGTGCATGGGAGAATTATATCCCTTGTAGGCGTGTGCCGCCCTCCGGGAGGGGCGGAAGGTTGGGGGATGTATTTTTTAAGGTTTTGCGCTATGATACGGGTTGGAACTATTAAGACTGAAAAAACGTCATCTGGATACGGGGTTTTCGCCCCGCGTCTTTGCATGGAAGGAGAAGAGTATGAAAACAAAACGCATTTTGTTCCCTGTGGTAATGCTGGTCCTGCTTTTGGCCCAGTTCCTGCCGGGGACAGCATTCTCGCCCAGCCCGGTGGCTGCGGCGACCCTGTGTGACCAGGGCCAGTTCGTGACCGATGTGACCATCCCCGACGGCACGGCCGTGACCGCCGGTTCGTCCATCGTCAAGACCTGGCGCATCAAGAACATCGGTACCTGTACGTGGACAACCTCCTATAGTGCGGTGTTCTACAGCGGCAGCCAGATGGGCGCGCCCGCTTCGGTTAATTTGTCTGCCAGCGTGGCTCCCGGCGCGACGGTGGACATCACCGTCAACATGACCGCCCCCCTGACGCCCGGCCGTTACATCGGGTACTGGAAACTGCGCAATGCCTCCGGCACGATCTTCGGTCTGGGTGTCAATAGCGCCTATGCCTACCTGATCGATGTCACTGTCCCGGCTACCTACAGCACAGCCTATGACTTTGTCAGTAATGCCAGTTCAGCCACCTGGACGAGCGGGGCGGGTGCACTAACCTTCCCCGGCACGGACGGGGCTGCCAGTGGCTACGTCTTCAAGTCCGATGCCCCGCAGTTGGAAACCGGGGCGAACGATACCAAGCCCGGCCTGATCGTTGGGCCTCAGAATGTCAACGATGGGTTCATTTCCGGTGTATACCCTGCTTTCACGGTCCAGAATGGTGACCGGCTCCAGGCTACGCTTTCGTGTGCTTATAACGTATCCACCTGCTACGTGACCTTCCGGCTCGATTACCAGATCGGTACCGGCCCGGTGAAGACCTTCTGGTCGTTCCGTGAAAAGACGGAAGGCAAAGTCTACAATGCGGATGTAAACCTGTCTTCGCTGGCCGGGCAGAACGTTAAGTTCATCCTGACGGTCACTGCCAGCGGCGCGGCGACCGGCGACCGCGCAGTTTGGGGCGGGGCGAAGATCGCCCGCGGTTCCGGTCCCACTCCCACGGCAGGTCCCAGCCCGACCCCGGGTTCAACTGTGTGCAACAAGGCGGAATTCGTTACTGATGTAACCATCCCGGATGGCACTACCCTGGCGGCCGGCGCAGCTTTCACCAAGACCTGGCGTATCAAGAACACCGGTTCCTGCACATGGACCACTTCCTATTCGCTAATCTTCCTGGCCGGGGATAAACTCGGTGCGCC
>CAZRCR010000268.1:0-4242 GCA_964598615.1 uncultured Anaerolinea sp. | reverse complement strand
CTTCCGAACCCGCCCGGTTCGGAAGTTTTTATGACAATCCTTATCAGGTATAATTCCGTCCATGCTTTCCCCCCATGAAATCGAAGCCCGCCTCGAGCGGATACTCCTAAAGGTACAGAAACCCGCCCGGTACGTGGGCGGTGAACTCAACAGCGTTGTCAAGGCCTGGGACTCCGTCCGCACGCGCTTGGCGCTCGTCTTCCCCGAGATCTACGACATCGGCGTTTCCAACCTCGGCATCCAGATCCTCTATGACCTGGTCAATCAGCGCCCCGACGCGCTGGCCGAACGCGCCTACCTGCCCTGGCTGGACATGGAAGAGCAGATGCGTCTGCATGACATCCCGCTCTATTCGCTGGAAACGAAACACGCGCTGGCCGGTTTCGACCTGATCGGCTTCTCGATCCCCTACGAGACACTCTACACCAACGTCCTGAACACCCTCGACCTGGCAGGCATCCCCCTGCGCTCCGCTGAACGGAGCGAAACGGACCCGCTCATCATCGCCGGGGGACACGCCTGCTTCAATCCCGAACCGATGTCGGCTTTCATCGACGCCTTTGTGGTCGGCGAGGGCGAGGAAGTCATTGGCGAGATCATTGACACGATACAAAAAATAAAAATGAATGTGTCGTTGCGAGGAGCGCAGCGGCGAAGCAATCCCCAGAACGATGATGAGATTGCTTCGCCGCCTCCGGCGGCTCGCAACGACATTCTGCGCGCCCTGGCACAGATCCCGGGTGTGTACGTGCCGCGCTTCTACGCGGTGACCTATCTCGATGACGGAACCGTTGCTTCGGTCACGCCGACCATCCCCGAAGCGCCCAAGACGGTGCTCAAACGCATGGTCGCCGAACTCCCGCCGCCGACCACCCGATTCATCGTGCCCAACATCGAAGCGGTCCACAACCGCGTCTCGGTGGAGGTGATGCGCGGCTGTACGCGCGGGTGTCGATTCTGCCAGGCAGGCATGATCATGCGTCCGGTCCGCGAACGCAGCGTGGACGAGGTGGTCGCCGCGGCGGAGGAAGCCATCCGCTGTACCGGCTTCGAGGAGTTGGCGCTCCTGTCGCTCTCCTCGTCCGACTACACCCCCATCCTCGACCTGGTCACCGCCATCAGCCAGAAGTTCGCCGGGCGGCACCTGACCGTCTCGCTGCCATCCCTGCGCATCGAGACCGTCTCGATCGACCTGATGGACAAACTGCGAGACCGCCGCTCGAGCGGGTTCACCCTGGCCCCCGAAGCCGCCACCGAGCGCATGCGCCGCATCATAAACAAGTACATCACCGACGAGCAACTGCTCGAAACCACGCGCGAAGCCTACAAACGCGGCTGGGCCACCATCAAACTCTACTTCATGATCGGCCACCCGTCCGAGACGCTTGAAGACGTGCAGGCCATCGTGGACCTGTGCAACCGCGTCCACAGCGAAGGACGCAAGGTACTGGGCGGCAAGGCCCGCCTGAACGTGGGCGTCAGCACCTTCATCCCCAAGCCGCACACGCCCTTCCAGTGGGTGGCGGTGGATACGGTGGAACAGATCAATGCCAAGCAGGACCTGCTCAAGCGCGGCCTGCGCGACCGCAACATCAAACTGACCTGGACCGACCCGCAGGATACAATGCTCGAAGCCTGGCTGTCGCGCGGCGACCGGCGCATGGGCGAGGTGATTTACACCGCCTGGAAGAACGGCGCCAAGTTCGACGCCTGGCAGGACCAGCGCCGCAGCGAAGCCTGGACCTCGGCCTTTGCCGCGCTGGAACTGGACCCGGCCTTCTACACCCATCGCCCGCGCCGGGCGGATGAGGTCTTCCCCTGGGAGCACATCTCGGACGCCATGCGCAAGAGATACCTGTTCGACGATTTCCAGAAATCGCTGGCAGGCGAGATCCGCCTGGATTGCCGCGAGAACTGTTACGCCTGCGGCATCCTGCCGACATTCGCCAATAGCCGCCGCGAGCACCCGGGTCTTTATTGGAAATGCCCGGAAGTGAAGTCCCCGGCCCGGAAACCGGCCGCCGCGGGAGGAGACTGACCATGAAACTCAAGATCACCCTGTTCAACATCCTGATCGGCATCCCGGGGGGAGCGCTGATCTTCATGAGCACGTTGATGTTCAACGCCCTGCTGGGCATCCTCGTCAAACCCGCCGCGTGGACGCTGCTGCTGTTCCTGTGCATCGACGCCTTCCTCGTCGGCCTGATGGCGCGCTGGTTCCGTCCCTACCACGGACTGGGCGCGGCCATCGCCTCGGGCGTGATCGCCGCCCTGATGCTGCTCTACCTGTGGCTGGCTTCCAAGCCCACGCCTGAAATGTCGCTGGCGGTGGGACCGGTGGGCATGGTCGCCGCCATCGCTTTCAGCGTCCTGGGCGGGTGGGTCTTCCCCAGGCTGAAAAAACAGAAATCATGAGACTGCGCATCACCTACGCCAAGACCGGGGCCATGCGTTATACCGGTCATCTTGACCTGCACCGCGTTTGGGAACGCACCGTGCGCCGCGCCGGTCTGCCGCTGGCCTACACCCAGGGATTCCACCCCGGCCCCCGGTTATCCATCGCTTCGGCCCTGCCGCTCGGTTTCGTCGGCCGTGCCGAGGTCATGGACATCTGGCTGAACGAGGAAAAAATCCAGGGCGACCCGACGGGTCTTTCCTACAGGGACCTTTTGCAGGCCTCCGCCCCGGCGGGGCTGGTGCTCCTGAGCGTCGACCCGGTGGATGACCGCCTCCCGGCCCTGCAGACGCAGGTGACCGCAGCCGAGTACGAGGTCACGCTGCTGGAACCGGCTTCCGGGTCCGCGCTGGACCGGAAGGTGGCCGACCTGCTGGCAACGGTCTCCCTGCCCCGGGAGCGACGCGGCAAACCGTACGACCTGCGTCCGCTGGTGTTTTCCCTGGAATGCCGTGACTACGGCCTGCACATGGTCCTTTCGGCGCGTGACGGGGCCACCGGCCGCCCGGAGGAAGTGCTCGACGTGCTCGGCGTCCCGGCGGACGAAGCGCACATCGAACGGGTGCGCCTGATCCTCAAAAGTGATATAAAATCATAGTATCCTTTCCTCACAGGAGGCTGCCATGGGATTGATCGTTTCCGGACTGATTGGTTTTTCGACCGCCTTGTTCTTTGCCTACATCCTGTACTGGCTCGACCGCTTCGAGAAGGAACCGCTGCTCCTGCTGGGCGGGGTGTTCCTGTGGGGCGCCGTCGTAGCCGCCGGGTCGGCATTCATCATCAACACCACCCTGGGCATCGGCGTGTTCATGTTCACCGGCTCCGAGATCGCCACGGACCTGGCGACCGGCTCCCTGGTAGCCCCGCTGGTGGAAGAGTCGCTCAAGGGGCTGGCGGTGCTGATCGTCTTCCTGGTCTTCCGGCGCGAGTTCGACTCGGTCCTGGACGGCATCATCTATGCCGGGGTGGCCGCCCTGGGCTTTGCCGCCACCGAGAACGCCTACTACATCTACGCCTACGGCTATCTGGAAAGCGGCTGGAGCGGCATCTTCTCGCTGACCTTCATCCGCGTCATCCTGGTGGGCTGGCAGCACCCGTTCTACACTGCCTTCTTCGGCATCGGGCTGGCCATGGCACGCCTGAACCGCAACTGGTTCGTCAAGATCTTCGCCCCCCTGCTGGGACTGGGCCTGGCCATGTTCACGCACGGCATGCACAACACGCTGGCCTCCCTGCTGAGCGGACTGGGCGGACTGGCCGTAGGCGCGTTCATCGACTGGTCGGGGTGGCTGATGATGTTCGTCGTCATCATCTGGGCCACCCTGCGCGAGGCCAGGTACATCCGCATGTACCTGGCGGCCGAGGTGCAGGCCGGGACGGTCTCCGCCGCCCAACTGCATACCGCCGCCTCGGGCTGGCTGCAGATGTTCGCCCGCATCAAGTCCATTTTCACCGGCAAGTATGGCAAGACAGCACGCTTCTATCAGGTGTGCGGCGAGTACGCCCACAAGCGGCGGCAGTACGCCACCCTGGGCGACGAGAGCGGCAACGTGGCCATCCTGCAGAAACTGCGCACAGAACTGGGGCAGTTATCGCCCTTCGCCGAAGTCTGAATCACGGCGGGCCGCGCGGCGAGCGCGGCCTGCTTTTTTTCGTGGTAAAATCCTGCTCGCCCGCCCCTGTAGCTCAGTGGACAGAGCGTTAGCCTCCGGAGCTAAAGAGGGCAGTTCGAGTCTGCCCAGGGGTACCTGAAAAGCGACCTGTTCCCAGGTCGCTTTTTGGTTTGC
>CAZRCR010000267.1:1855-4248 GCA_964598615.1 uncultured Anaerolinea sp. | reverse complement strand
AGCCGCTGGGTACGGCAGGCAGGTTCACCACAGACCATGCAGATGGCCTGGAGTTTGTCCACACGCTCGGCACGTGCCATCAGCACCGGCATGGGGCCGAAAGGCTCGCCGCGAAAATCGGTATCCAATCCCGCCACGATGACGCGGATCTTGCGCCCGGCCAATTCCTCCACAATCTGGATGATTTCGGTATCGAAGAACTGCGCCTCATCAATGGCAATGACCGTGGCACTCTCGTCCACGCGGGAGCGGATATCAGCGGCCTTTTCCACCGGGATGGCGGCAAAGTCATTCCCGGCATGGGAAGTGACCTTTTCCACCGCATAACGCACATCGATGGCGGGCTTGAAGACTTGCACCTTCTGCCGCGCAATCGTTGCCCGCCGCAGGCGGCGGATAAGTTCATCCGTCTTGCCGCTGAACATGGACCCGCAAATCACTTCCACCGAGCCATAGATGTTAGGCGTCATATCTCCTCATCGCATTTTCAAAAAATAACAAAACAGGCAGACTTTCATCTGCCTGTTAAGTTTACCTGAGTTTTGTCTTTCGACAAGCCCTACTCGGCGACAGTTTCCGCCACAGCGGGCAATTCGTAGCCAAGGGATTTCAGCTTCTTCTTGGCATCGATCAGCGACTTGCGGCCAAAGCCTTCGATCGCCAAAACGGCTTCCTCGCCCTCGGCGAGTTTGGTCAGGAACTGGCCAACTTCCTGAATGCCAGCCTTGTCCAACGCGGCGGTCGGGCGGGCGCCCAGTTCCAGCTCAGCGATGGGACGCTTGGGGGAGATTTTCGCATCGGCGCGGGATTTCTTGTCTTCCACGTAAGCCTGGCGCACCTGCAGCTTCTTGTAGAAGCGGTCCACCTGGCCTTCGATGTCCACGATACGAGCCTGCTCACCGGAGAAGAACGGGTGGCATTTCGAGCAGATTTCGACGCGGATTTCCTTGCGGGTCGAACCGGTCGTCCAGGTGTTACCGCAGGAGCAGGTCACCTTGGCGTCCGTGTAATAGGTCGGATGAATATCCTGTTTCATTGCAAATCCTTTCGCCGGTTATTTGGACTCGACCGGCATCACATTGACGCGCTTGCGTCCGTGCACCACATCGAAGACAACCACACCGTCGATCGTGGCGAAAATGGTATCGTCCTTGCCGACGTCCACATTCAGACCGGGCTTGATGTGGGTGCCGTGCTGGCGAACGATAATGTTGCCCGAAAGAACGTGCTCACCGGCGTATTTCTTGACGCCGAGGCGCTGACCGACGCTGTCGCGTCCATTGCGGCTGGAGCCGCCACCTTTTTTATGTGCCATCTCTACCTCACTCTCTTACTTCTCCGCGGATTTCTTCGCGGCAGCGGGTTTCTTGGTCTCGGTCTTGGCCGGTTTTTCAGCCGTCTTGGCAGGCTTCTCAGCCTTGGCTGCGGCAGGCTTGGAAGCGGGTTTCTTTTCCGCTTTCTCGACCTTCTCGGCCTTTTCCGCAACAACCTTGGCGGGCTTCTCAGCCTTGACGGCAGCCTTCTTCACCAGTTCCGCCCCACCGATCTGTTCGATCTGCAGGCGGGTGTAGTTCTGGCGATGGCCGGTCTTGACGCGGATGCGCTTCTTCGGGCTGTAATTGAAGATGGTCACCTTCTCACCCTTGAAGTGTTCGACGACCGTGGCCCACACCGGGCTGTCCTTGACGACGGGTTTGCCGACCGTGAAGTTCTCCCCATCCGCCAGCAAAAGGACCTGTTCAAGTTTGACACTCGTACCGGGTTCGACCGGCAGGCGGTCCACTTCGATGGTACCGCCTTCGACGGCTTTGAACTGCTTGCCGCCGCTTTCAACAATTGCGTACTTCATCTTTTTTACTCCTGGTCTTCGCTTCACCGATTCCCTGCGGTACGGACCCGGAACCTGTTACGGTTTCCGAAAATCCCTACGCCGGTAGACGGGGAAGCCGGGATACAAACGGGCGCCCGGCAGGCTGCCGGGACAGAGCGGACGATATTATACATGTGAGGCAGGGGCATGTCAACGGCGCGCGCCGGGCAATTTCTGAACTTATTTTCCCCATTGACAAACCCATCCCCATCCGATACCCTAGAAGCATGGCGGAACTTACTTCGGAACAACTTTCCATCGTCTCTTCCCCCCTGAACAGGAAAACCTTCCTCACGGGACCTGCCTCCTGCGGCAAGACCACCAGCGGGGTCGAACGCCTGCGCTTCCTGCTGCAAAACGGCGTACCCGGCAACAGCATCCTGATGCTGACGCCCCAGCGCACGCTCCAGGAACCCTACCTGGACCTGTTGACCAGCCCCCAGCGCGGACCGGGCGGCGAGGTCACGCCCGCCACGGTCGGCGGTCTGGCCCGCCGTATGACAGACCTGTTCTGGCCGCTGGC
>CAZRCR010000267.1:0-1755 GCA_964598615.1 uncultured Anaerolinea sp. | reverse complement strand
TTCGGCGAACCGGCCCAGCGCCGGGTCTACGCCGACGCGCAGGAGTGCGCCAGCCGCTTCCGCCAGTACTGTCTCGAGCACAACCTGCTGGATTTCTCGCTGCAGCTCGAAATTTTCTGCAACATCCTGTGGCCGGAACCACTCGTGCGCGACTACCTGACCAAAAACTACCGCCACCTGATCTACGACAACGTCGAAGAAGACATCCCGCGCGCCCACGACCTGCTGCGTGACTGGCTGCCCGATTTCGACTCGGCCCTGCTCATCTACGACAGCGACGGCGGCTTCCGCCGCTTCCTCGGCGCGGACGTGGAGTCCGGTCTGGCCCTGAGCCACCTGTGCGACGATGTTGTCACCTTCGAGCAAAGCTTCGTCTGTTCACCAGGCGTGGCAGACCTGTCGCGCCACCTGGCCGAGGCCATCGCCCCGGACGCGGACCTGCTCGCCACACCATTTGTCTCCACAAATGAATATCAGGAAATGGGACCAGCCCTTTCCTTGCTGACCACGCCACCGCCAAATCCAGCTCCGCCACGTTACTATCCACAATTACTGGAAATGGTGGCAGATGAGACTTTATCCCTGATTACCGAGTCCCAGATTCCCGCCTCCGAGATCGTCATCCTGGCCCCCTACCTGAACGACGCCCTGCGCTTCTCGATCACCAACCGCTTACAGGAACGCGGCATCCCGTGGCGCACCCACCGTCCGTCGCGTTCGCTGCACGACGAACCAGCCAGCCACGCCCTGCTGACCCTGGCCGCCCTGGCCCACCCGCAGTGGAACGTCCACCCGCCGCGCTTCGATGTAGCCTACGCCTTCGTCAACGCCATCGACGGCCTGGACCTGGTCCGCGCCCAACTGCTGGCAGAGATCGTCTACCGCCAGCGGGACCTGGCCCTGTCTCCGTTTGACGGGATCCGGTCCGAGGTCCAGGAACGCATCACGTACGTGTTCGGCAACTGCTACAGCGAACTGCGCGACTGGCTACTGGCCTATCGCGAGTCCGACCCGCTGCCGCTCGACCACTTCCTGCGCAAACTGTTCGGCGAAGTGCTGTCGCAGCCCGGCTTCGGCTTCCATAACAACTTCGACTCGGTGCGCGTGGCAGCCAGCCTTGTCGAATCGGTCAAGAAGTTCCGCCAGGCGCTCGAAGCCGCCGAGAGCGACGACATGGGCCGCGAGTACGTGTCCATGCTCAACGACGGCGTCATCGCCGCCCAGTATCTCGAAGGCTGGCAGGCCGAGAACAAAGATGCCGTGCTAGTGGCCCCGGCACACACCTTCCTGATGATGAACCGCCCGGTGACAGTGCAGTTCTGGCTCGATCCCGGTTCGAGCGGCTGGTTTGAGCGCCTGTCCCAGCCACTGACCCAGCCGTACGTGCTGTCGCGGGCCTGGGAGCGACAGGAACCGGGTCGGGTGTGGAGCGACGCCGACGAGGTGGCCGCCAGCCAGGAGTCCATGGCGTTGCTGACCTCGGGCCTGCTGCGGCGCTGCCGGAGCCGCGTCATCCTGGCGCTGTCGGAGCTGGGCGAGTCTGGCTTCGAGTCGCGCGGCGAGTTGTTGAAAGCCTTCCAGCAGGTGCTGCAAACTCAATGAACACCCCCAACGCGAATTTTGCGAATACCCCGATCACGCGCACCCATTACCATCCCAATCTCGCCGGGGACTAAAGCCCCCGGCTGGAATACAAAGTCCTTCGGACTACTGAATTTATGTCCTACTGGAAACTGTACTATCACATCACCTGGA
>CAZRCR010000266.1:0-4256 GCA_964598615.1 uncultured Anaerolinea sp. | reverse complement strand
GGCCAGACCGAGCAGGCCGAGCAGGAATGCCCCCACCCGTATGCCGGTCAGCCAGGTTTGCGAAAGGGCGCGCAGCAGATCGTGGAACAGGGTGACCACGCCAAGCGAGAAATAGGGAGGGATTTTCCCGGCGAGCAGGGAGATCCAGGCCTGCTCGAACATGGCCGAAGCTGTTATTGCCGTCCCGAAGGCCAGCAAGCCGCTGACGAAGAACGGGATGCCCCACCAGCGCAGCCAGCTTTTCGGTGAGCGGACAGCCAGCAGGGTGATGAGCAGCAGGAACAGGAGCGGCAGGTCCGGGCTGGCGCGCAGGGTAAAGCGCAGGATACGCGTCTGGCTGCCCAGGTTTCCCATCGGGCCGTTGGAGTTCTCGCCCGATTCCGGGCTGAGGAGGAACTGTTCATCCGGCAGGCTGGCGGCATAATCGGCCAGCAGCGACTGGATGAGCGGGGTCATGGTGGTCAGGGTCTCCTCCGACGGTTTGCAGAGGGACATTTCAGTTGCCGATCCCTGGAGTACAGCCATCATTTGGTCGGCCTGGTCGGCGGTGCAGGGTTCCTGGGCGCGAATGATCTTGAGCACGGCATCCACTCCCGCGGGACCGCTGATGCGATTTTTCAAGGCAACCAGGGAAACGGAGGCAGTATCTTTTTGCCCGCTCAGGTAGGCGAAGATGTCATCGATCGTTTTTTCGGTCAGGGATTTCAACTCATCAGCGGGCAGCAGAATGCTGATGATATCTTCCCAGTCGGTCACACTGAGCGCCTTTATGAACACCGGGGTGGACTGGTCCTGCGGGGCGGGCTGCAGGTCCGCACCAAACTGATCGACGCAGGGTTGGAGATTTTGCAGGTCCAACTCCGTGGCGTTCTCGTCGCCTGTCAACAGGGTGGCATAGCGGTCCTCGCCCAATTTTTGGATGGCGCAATCCTGGAATTCCACCGAAGCGCCTTCACACAACAGGGGATTCTGCTTGCATGGATTGTAGTCCATGGTCATGACCATTTGTTCGGCCAGCACGCGTGGCAGGCGTTCGTACACTTGCTGGTTGGCCAGGATGTTTTTATACGTGTCCGCGTTCATCAAGCGGCGATCGACATTGAACAGCAACATTGCCACCAGTGCCATGGTGACGAACGAGATGGCAAAGATGACGGCAAAGAACCTGGCGATGAACGTTCCAAATTTTCGCATACGAACTCCTTGCAACGGCCGAAGCCGTTCCTGCATGACCTGTTACCGGCTTTCCGCGATCTCGACGTAATCCAGCGTGACAGTTTTATCGAGCGAACCGCCCAACAGGGTGATGAGCTCCGTGGCGCGGGCGGCTTTCTCCCCGGCATCCACGCGGCTCCAGGTACGGCTCTTGATCTCGAGATAGTATCCCAGATCGGGTGTGTCCACCCGGTCGAGGTTGATGAAAAACTCCTCGTCCTTATAGCGGACGAGCCAGCGCAGGCGGTCCTTGTCGATGGGCGTTTCCCCGGCAGGTTTGAAGTACTCCCGGTAGAAGCGCAGACTGTTGGCCGCTGGAGCAAAGTAGCGGATGCGGCTGAGGAGCACATCGTGGGCAAAATCGCCCTCGCGTGACGGGCCGATCAGGGTGAGACGCGAGCGCACACCGGTGATCTGTCCCTTGGCATCCACGGTCTCGTCTTCGCGGTAACGCAGCCAGCCTTCGTCGCTGTCCTCGAAGCGGAAGTAGACGTCGTGCTGGTGGTAATGTTTCTTGCGGATGACCTCGATCTCGGGCTTTTTCAGGGCGGCCAGCACGGGATCCGGGCTATCCAGTTTGACCTTGCTCTGCACCTCGAAGGACTCTTCCTCCTGCGAACCGCCCAGGGCGATCAGTTTCGACAGGATCGAAGATTCCTGTGCCATCAGGAAGGCGTCGATCTTGCGGGCATATTCCTGTGCGGCGGCTTTCAGTTCTGCCTCGTTCAGGGTCAGCAGTTCCCGGTTCATCATCAGGAATTTGCCGTTGACCATCACATCGGTCACATCGGCGGCCTTGGCGGCGTAGACGATCTGCGAGCAGGCGTTCTGTACATCGCGGCGGAAGCGCGGCGAGTTGTGCAGGGGGGAAACATCCACCAGGATCAGGTCGGCGCGCTTGCCCGCTTCGAGTGACCCGGTCAGGTGTCCCATGTGCATGGCGCGAGCGCCCAGGCGGGTGGCCATCGTCAGGGCTTGCGCGGCCGGGACGGAGGTCGGGTCGTTGCTGACGGCTTTTGCCACGAAAGCGGCCAGACGTACTTCCTCGAACATGTCCAGATCGTTATTGGATGCGGGGCCGTCGGTGCCAATGCCCACGTTCAGGCCGGTATCCAGCATTTTCTGCACCGGGGCAAAGCCGGAAGCCAGTTTCAGGTTCGAGGAGGGGTTGTGCGAAACACCTGCCCCGGCGTGCAGCAGGGTGCGCATCTCGCCTTCATCGATATGGACGCAGTGCGCCGCCAGCACCTTGGCTTCGAAGAGTCCCTGCTTCTTTACGTAAGGCACCACCGGCATGCCATTCTCGCGGCGCATGTTCTCCACCTCGAGGGCGGTTTCAGAAATGTGAGTGTGCAGGGGCACGTCGAACTCGACTGCCAGTTGGGCGGTGGCGCGCAGGATCTCGGGTGTGCAAGTGTAGGGGGCGTGCGGCGCCACCGACGGAACGATCAGCGGGTGACCCTTCCAGCGTTCGATGAAGCCGCGGGCCGCGGCCAGTGAATCTTCGTACGAGGCGGCATCTGCCGAAGGGAACTTGAGCACGGTCTGAGCGCACAGGGCACGCAGTCCGGCTTCGGCAGTAGCCTTGGCCACATCTTCTTCGAAGAAGTACATATCGGCAAAACAGGTCACACCGGAGCGGATCATCTCGGCACAGGCCAGTTGGGTGCCCAGACGGACAAATTCGGGCGAAACGAATTCGCGCTCCACCGGCCACATATAGCCTTGCAGCCAGACATCCAGCCGCAGATCGTCGGCCAGACCGCGCAGCAGGGTCATGGGAACGTGGGTGTGGGCATTGACCATGCCCGGCATCAGGATCTTCCCGTTGCAGTCGATCTCCTGCTTCCCGGCGTACGCAGCACGGACCTCGGACTCGTTTCCTACAGCGACGATGGAATCGCCATCCACGGCTACCGCGCCGGGTTCGTACTGGTGCAGTTCCTCGTCCATGGTCAGGACGAGGGCGTTGACGAACAGGGTGTCAACCGTTTTTGTCATTCATTCTCCTTGAAATGGTGGGACGAAATCGGTTTCGTCTTTGATACAGGCAAGATGTTTTTCAATCCGTGCGCAATGAATTACAGGAAGTTACCTTCTCCACTTGACCAGCACCTCGAGCACGCGCAGGTTCATGGTGAAGTCGGTGCTGGTGGCAGTGGAGAGTTCCACATCGAGCGATGCGATCCCCTGGGCGGCGGTCCAGTCCACCATGCCGCCGGTGTAGACGCAGCCCGTGTTGATGGGCGGCCACGGGTAAGTGGTCACTTCATCCACGGCGTCTGCCAGCGCAAAGGACGGTGGATAGTCGGGCACGCCTCCGGCGAAAATACCAAGATAAGCGCTGTGGTAGTTGATCAGCGCATCCACGTGATGAGCCTGGATGAAAGCCATCACGGCCTGGGTCTCTGGTTCGGAGCCTGGTCCCGTGCCGCCGGTGGTGGGCAGGGCAGACCAGCACCCGGTCCGCGGCCAATCGGCCTGCCAGTTGGCATCCCAGTTACGGTTCAGGTCGACGTTGTTGGCGTTGGTGCGCCCGTAGATGTTCAGGCCGCGTGCCACGCCATCCGGATTCAGGCAGCGCAGGATATACAGGGTCACATCCTCCGGGATCACTTCGGGATGGGCCTTGATATATTCGATGAGCTGGTCGGCCAGCTTGACGGTATTGTACTCATTGCCGCCGTGCATCCCGGCCACGATCATACGCTCGATAGGTCCGGTGCCGAAGCGGTACACTTCCAGCGGGCGGTTTTGTACCGAGTACCCGATCACGATCGGCCCCTCGAAGAAGGGCAGGGGTGTGGATGTTGCCGTGGGGCTGGGGCCTTCGGTGGCGGTCTCGGTAACGGTAAATGTGAACGTTGGTGTAGGCGATAAAGTCGGCGTGAATGTTTCGGTCGGTGGGACAGTGTTGGTTGGCGGGACGGTGATGGTTGGTGAGAGAGTCTTTGTCGGCCAGCGCGTATCGGTCGGGCGTGGCGTGAGGCTGGGCCAGCGGGTGCTGGTGGGCTTGACCGCCCAGCGTGTATTTGTCGGGC